>CAZSRQ010000083.1:0-10626 GCA_964609335.1 uncultured Pseudomonadota bacterium | reverse complement strand
CTTGAAGTTGCTAAAGGAGATCTTGCAGGGGAACGCTTTCAGGAACTTTGGATTGAAAGTGGCGTTCCTCTCGACGGAGAAGAATTCGAAGTCATGAATCAGCTGATCATCCAAGCGGAAGAAAAAGGAAACGCGATTCTAAACAATCGCCGATTGATTCATTAGTCTCTGGAATTTTTGTTTACAGTACAAAAAAAATCCTCTCTTCCTACCGAATAGTGGCTACCTTCATCTATAAAAAACCATTTTTATAGATCCTCTTTTTTTTCTGAAAAAAAATTCCACGATTTTTTCAGGATTTTTTGTTTTTAACGGAAGAGTGAAAAAGGAAAACTTTTTATTTAAAAAAACAGGGAGGCAAAAAATCAAAAACCCCGCTGTCACCAACGAGGTTTTTAATTTACATCTTTTTTTAGAGACGAAGCCCTATCTCTTTTTTGCTTTTTTCTTTGTTGCTGCTTTCTTTGTCGTTTTTTTCTTCGAGGCTTTCTTTTTCTTTGTAGCCATTTCTAAACCCTCCTTAGTTAAAATGAGAAAATTAAAAAACTTTAACTAAAGTGTAATGGATTTAGTTCATACAGTCAATATTGTTTTAGTAAATTATGCAAAATTTCATTAAAACTTTCATTCATTCAATTAACTTTTCTTAACAATGTTTATCAAAGATTCAGCTTGAAAAGAAAAAATGAAAATGAAGCAGACAAATAAAAAAACAGAAACAAAAAAAACAGAAAATAGAGAATCGTTTCGCAATTTTTTTTGCATTTTTTTGATATTCAGCAATTCTTATTTTTTCGATTCTCTTTTTCTATTCTGCTCCCGCTATTCGCACGACGTCGCCCCGCCTTTTACCTCCAAATCTTTACTGTAGACAAAAAAAACAAAGCTCACTATAAGCTAAAAAATCAATTTGGCGCGGGGTAGAGCAGCCTGGTAG
This sequence comes from uncultured Pseudomonadota bacterium, assembly GCA_964609335.1. GTDB lineage: Bacteria > UBA10199 > UBA10199 > JADFYH01 > JADFYH01 > CAZSRQ01. The sequence continues at coordinate 9,689 of CAZSRQ010000083.1, read as the reverse complement.
CTCGCGAGGCTCATAACCTCGAGGTCGTGGGTTCAAATCCCACCCCCGCAATATTAAAAAAACCCCACATTAACTGTGGGGTTTTTTATTATCCATCTCTTCTTTTAATTTCAGAATTTCCCCGCTTGAAAGAGTTCTCCATTTTCCTGGGGTCATATTTCCAAGCTTCAAAAAACTGAACTCCACCCGAATCAATCGTTGAACCTTGCAACCGATCGATTCAAACATCTTCCGAATTTGCCGGTTTTTTCCCTCATGAATCTCAATGGAAACCATTTTTTTATTTTGGGAGAGCATTTTTATCCTGGCGGAAGATGTTTTTTCCCCTTCGATCAACACGCCTCTTTCCAATTGTAAAATCTGTTTTTCATTTGGAAGATGGTTTAAATAGACTTGATAAACTTTTTTCACTTCATAGGAGGGATGCGTTAAACAATAAGCCAACTCTCCGTCATTCGTTAAAATCAAAAGTCCTTCGGAATCAAAATCAAGACGACCAACAGCATTGATGGATGGATGAAGTTGTGGAATCAACTGATAAACCGTTTGCCGTTTTTCAGGATCTTTTTTGGTAACCATCACATGTTTAGGTTTATAGATAAGATAGTAAAGATGGGATTCACCGAGAGAGATCGGTTTTCCTTTATGACAGACTTTATCGGCCAACGGATCCACCTGGGTTCCCAATTCCCAAACAACCACCCCATTAATGGTCAACTCTCCACTTAGAATAATTTTTTCGGCGGCTCTTCGCGAGGCAATACCAGCTTGGGAAAGAAAACGGTTTAATCTCATGGAAAAAATCTCAGGAAGGTTCTTCTACTGTTTCGGGCTTTGGGGCAATGGAAACCAGCACTTCTTGTTCCAAACTGTCTACCAATCGGATTTTTTCATCCAGCTCCTTGAATGTTTCTTCCTCTTCCAACTGTAAATCGGCAAAGGTTTTCACCCCTTCATCCGGAGAAACCGATTCATTTTCTGTTTCATGGAAAAAATCATCGCTGAGAGCCACATTATTTTCACTGTTTGGCGCTTGAGCATTCATCTCTTCTTCAATTTGCTTGAGATCTCTTAAAGTCGGCAAATCTTGCAAAGATTTTAATTGAAAGGTTTCCAGAAAAATATCGGTCGTCCCATATAACAACGGCTTTCCAGCCTCTTCTTTTTTCCCGACAATGCGAACCAGCTCGCGATCCAGAAGTGTTTTTAAAACCCCACCCGAATCAACACCACGCAGCTGATCAATTTCAGCGCGGGTAATCGGCTGGCGATAGGCAACCATCGCCATACTCTCCAAGGCTGCCTGCGAAAGTTTGGATGGAGCACTCTGATTCATTGCGCGAATATAAGCACTCATGGCAGGTTTGGTTCGAAACTGAAATCCTCCCGCGACGTTCACCAATTCAAAACCATAATCGACCGATTGATAATGATTTTTAATTTCTTCCAAAACCACTTGAATCTCAGCCCGGGTCAGTTTTTCCGATTCTGCTTCTACTATAGAAGTCGACGGTTCCGATTCTAAAGTTTCAATCGATTCGTGGACTAACTCCTCTGAAGCTACTGACGCAGACTCTTCCAATTCCTGTTTCACTTCATTCTCAATCTCTGTTTCCAGAATTTTAGGGCTAATCAAATCAGCTTCCACTTTGAGAGTCAGTTTCAAGATCTCTCCAGCATTCAGGGGCTCCTCTGAAACAAACAGGATCGATTCAACAATCGCTTTTAACGATTTTTCTTCATTCATTTTTCACCTATTCAGTCGATATGATTTCTTCTTTTTCGGTTTCCTGATCGAATTCTGATCCGATTAAAGAAACCGATTCTTCTTTTTCACCCAACAATTCAAGCCGGATAATATCAAGCGGATTCATTTGCCAAACCCGAATCAATTTCAGCCGCATCATTTCAAGAACCGCCAAAAAAGTGACCACGCATTCAGATCGGGTAATTTCAGATCCAAAAAAAGAATCAAAGGTGGCAGTTCGAATCTGTTTCAAAATATCCAAAAGGGAATATATTTTTTCGGTGACTGAAAGTCTCTCGGCTCTTACCTGATGATAAAATTCCGGTTTTACTTTTTTCAAAACATCCTGAAAAGCAGAGAGTAATTTAAATAGATCGACCTGGAGAACCGAATCGGAATTATCCTCTCCAATTTCTTGCGATGAACGAACAAAAACATCCCGACCCAACATGGGACGCTGCAACAATTCTGAACCCGCCAATTTATACTGCTGATATTCAAGTAATCGTCTGGCTAAATCAGCTCGAGGATCTATCTCTTCTTCGTCTTCCCCTTCAGAATCCGGAAGAAGCATTTTGGATTTGATGTAACTCAAATCAGCGGCCATCAGAATAAATTCACCGGCAAGATCGATATTCAACTCCTGCATCAAACTGAGATATTCATTGTATTGGTCGAGAATCTCTGAAATTGGAATATCAGAAACAGACAAATCATTTTTGCGAATGAGATGCAGCAGAAGATCGAGCGGACCTTCAAAAACAGGGAGATTTACTTTATATGTTTCATTGAAAGCGGACATTTTAAATTCTTACAGCCTCAAAAGAATGTCATCTTGAGCGAAGCGAAAGATCTGATCAACGTTGATAAGATCCTTTATTTCATTCAGGATGACATACTAAATAGTTGGAATAAGTTTGTGATTATATCCCGATTTTCTCATAAACCAATTTCAAATTTTCACTCGCTACTCTTCTTGCTTTTTGAACCCCATTCGAAACAATTTCATCAATGAGTTTTGGATTCTCTTCAAACTGTTTTCGTTTCTCTTGGTGCTCTTTCAAAAAGGGAATCAACCCGCTCAAAAAAATCTTTTTGCAATCGACACAACCGATCTCAGCTGATCGGCACTGTTGAGCGATTTCCGCCTGTTTTTCTTGGGAGGTATAAATTTTATGATAATCATACACCGGGCATATCTCCGGATTTCCCGGATCGGTTCGACGAATTCTTGCCGGATCGGTCATCATCGCTAACACCTTTTTTTCAACCGAGGCAAGAGGTTCAGAGAGATAAATCGAGTTGTTGTAACTCTTGGACATCTTTCGACCATCGGTCCCCAAAAGCTTGGGGGATGCGGTCAGCATCGATTTCGGCTCAACCAGAGTTTCGCCATATAAATGGTTGAATCGACGGATAATTTCCCGTGAAAGCTCTAAATGAGCCAGTTGATCTTGACCGACCGGAACGAGATTCGCCTGATAAATCGCCACATCCGCGGTCTGCAAAAGAGGATAGCCCAGAAAACCATAGGTCGAAAGATCGCGATCTTTCAGTTCATTTTTTAATTCTTTGTAACTGGGAACTCTTTCGAGCCAGGAGATCGGAGTGATCATCGAGAGGAGGAGATGCAGCTCCGCATGCTCTGGAACCTGCGATTGAATAAAAATGGTTGATTTGGAGGGATCAACTCCCGCCGCCAGCCAATCGATTAAAATATCCCGCGACGATTCTTTGACATTTTTCGAATTGGCATATTCAGTAGTTAAACTATGCCAGTCAGCGATGAAAAAAAAACATTCATACGGATCTTGCATTTCAAGCCAGTTTTTTAAAACGCCGTGATAATGCCCTAGATGCAATTTTCCGGTGGGACGCATTCCTGACACAACTCGCAATTTATTGGCAGAATTCACTTCTTTCTCCATTTCTAAAAACGGACATTTTATTTTGAGAGGATTGAAAAGTATAGAAAATATTCTTACAAATATTCTAACTTTGTCATTCCTGCGTAGGCCGTGCCTCGCGGCAGGCGGGCAGGAATCCCCTTATCCAATTATTGAGTAGGGGGATCCCTGACAAAAACATTCAGGGATGACACAGATAAATTCAAAATTTTATCTTGTCGTGGTTATATCAAACCGGAATCAAAATATTCGCGATATATCTTACCGGCAAAAAAAGATAACGAAACGCCCCGAGATAATAAAGGGCAAAAATAAAAAGAAAACCGTAATTCGCAATTCGGTTATAGGCACCAACGTAAGCGGCTGGGAGCAATCCTTCGATCACTTTTCCTCCATCGAGCGGATGAAAAGGAATCAGATTAAAAAATGCGAGCCCAAGATTAATCAGAATGCTAATTTTCAAAAATGCATAAACAATCTCTACGGAAGAATTGACAAAAGAATTGGAAGAAACTCCCAGATGATCGAGCAGTGGCAAGCTGTAAAAAAGTGCGCGGATTAAACCTGCACAAAAAAGGGCGAGTAGAATATTCGAAATCGGCCCGGCAAAAGCGACCCAGAGATTATCTTTTCTCGGATTTTTCATATTCATCGGATTTACCGGAACCGGCTTTGCCCATCCCCCAATAGGAATCCGGAGACCAGGACTAAAAAACAAAACCACTGGAAACAGAAAAGTTCCGACAAAATCCATATGACGGATTGGATTTAAAGAAATTCTCCCCAACCGTTTCGCAGTGTCATCTCCAAAGCGGTAAGCAACCCATCCATGCGCCGATTCATGAAAAGAGATAGAAAAAAGAAATGCGGGAAAATAGATCAGAAACAGCCGTAATTGTTCATTCATCCTCTCCTTATAACCCTCTTGTTTAAAGAAAACAAATATCTCATACTGATCTTATGAATATTTTTAAAAAATCGGTTTTTGCTATTTTGACAACGCTCCTTTTTCTGAACCTAACCCGATGCAGTTCACACTCCACCAATGTCAACAACTTCAACCCGGCCCCTTCTCCCGGAACACCGGGCGCAACACGGGATGCCGCCACTTGGCCCTTCAGCCACGAATCTCCGTGGAATATGCCACTCGCGCGTGCAGCGACTTATACAGAGAAAAATGATCCCTGCACCCGGGATTTGATTGCACTTCCGCCCGCCATCAACGGGGAAAAATGGAGTCATCCAATTTTTATCGCCTCGAACACTCCTCCCAATGCCGATCCGGAAACCTCCATTTTTGTTGGAATCGTTCGTCAAGTGACCACTCCGATTCCCCTGAATGCAACCCCGGCCAATCCTCCCTTTACCGATGGAGATTGTACCACCACCGATGTCACACAAGGAGATGCCCATTTGCATCTCATTGATCCCACCCATCACTTCGTCGATGAAATGTGGCGAGCGGCCAAAGATGGGCAGAGTTGGAAGGCGTGCGGTTATAATCGCAACGATCTTTACGGTTCTGGGATTGAAAAAGGTGGGGCAAGAGCCTACGGTGGAAGCGGAATTGGAGGATTAATTCGAAAAGGGGAATTGAAAAACGGGATTTTTCATGCACTCGCCTTTACGATTCCCCGATCAAAGCAAAAATGCTGTTCTCCTGTTTGGCCAGCAACTCAAATTGATGATCAGAGCGTCGTCCCATATTTACCTGGAAATCATATACCGATGGGGCAACTGATCGCGTTACCTCCCGATCTGAATCTGGAAAATTTGAACTTAAGTCCACAGGCAAAAATCATGGCCCATGCGCTTCAGGATTATGGGGCTTACGATGTCGATTCAGCGGGAACCAATGAAATCGGATTTTCTGTGGAGACCGGCGCAAGTAATGAAGTGGATAGCAATTTGGAAACAGATTTAAAAAAAGTGATTTCCGAATTACGATGTGTGACCAACAACCGAAAAGACAATCTTGGAGGAGGAGCGGTCAACCCGAATACACCGAGAAGAGCTCCGCTCGCTCCCCCTTTAAAGTAGCGGTGGCTCCACCCATCTCCCATGAGTTTTAATCAATTGAACTAATCGGAGATCTGCCTCTTCTTGTGGAACATTTTTTTCGACACATTCTTTTCCAACATATAAGTGGATTTTATTTGGCCCTCCACCGACATAGCCAAAATCAGCATCTGCCATCTCTCCGGGGCCGTTCACAATACATCCCATGATCGCAATTTTAACCCCTTTAAGATGAGAGGTGATTTTCTTGATTCGAGCAGTGGTCGTTTGAAGATCAAACATCGTTCGTCCACAAGAAGGACAAGCGATAAATTCGGTTTTGGAGATGCGAAGTCTCGTCCCCTGCAAAATATTATAGGCCAAGAACACCGAATCTCGAATCGTCGGTTCCGCCAATTCAATCGAATCCCCATCACCATCGAGAAGCAGCGATCCCAGTAAACCGCTCGATTCTATCAATCTTTCTTCGGAGGACAACGATTGGAGAAATGGTTTCAAATGAACCGCAATTTCCAAATTTTTCTCATCGATCAAGGTTCGTAATCTCCGGTTTTCATAGATCCAGTTCGTACCTGACCAACAAACGCCAAATCTTTCGATCCCCTCTTTTTGAGCCAGTTCAGCCAATTGCAGCAAAAGATCAGATTTAAAATCAGCAGTAAAAAAGGATGGAATCAAAGAGTCATTCAATCGCCACTCAAGTGCCACCGGAAGCTGCTTTGCAATTCTCAGCATCTCAATCGCCTGCGATCGATACCCCTCTTCTGTTTTTTCTTTGGAGGGAGCGACACTGATCTTATGGACAGCGGGAGCCAATTGCGGAAAAAGATGCGCCGCATCTCCCAATTCAACTGCCAAAGCCAACGTCGGAAATTTGTTTTTAAAGCGGACACTATATTCAATCAACTCATCCGCACCATCGATCGATTCCGAATCGGGAATTCGAAAAGAGACAATTTCAGGAACCCGTTCTTCTTTGATCAATCGGGAAATCTCATTTTCGAGCTGCGATAAAAACTTTTCATCGGGATTCCAGTCAATACTGGCTTGAACCCGGACGACATGCTTTCCCCCCACGTAGGTTGGACCGGTCTGAACAGTTTCAGAGGGGCGACGGGTGTATTCGAAGGGATTCCATGTAGGGTTAGGGGTTAGGGGTTCGGAGTTAGGAGTAAAAATCGTTTTCCCCCGACCCCCAACTCCCGACCCCCAACCGTCTTTATTAAACTTCTTCACCATCTCCCGTGCCACCGGAATCTCATAAATCGAATCTTCGGTCAGCGAGACCCGAACCGTATCTCCCAAACCATCTTCGAGGAGAGTGCGGATTCCGATCGCCGACTTGATTCGGCCATCTTCCCCTTCTCCCGCCTCGGTGACACCGAGATGGAGAGGATAATCCATCCCTTCTTGATTCATTCTTTGGACAAGAAGTCGATACGCCTGTACCATCACTTGAGGATTGGATGCCTTCATCGAAAAAAGAAAATTGTGATAATTTTGTTCGATGCAGATCCGGGCAAACTCAAGGGCTGACTCGACCATTCCGAGTGGAGTGTCGCCGTAACGATTCATAATTCGGTCGGAGAGTGAACCGTGATTGGTTCCAATTCGCATCGCGATTTGACGCTCCTTGCATTTTTGTACGAGCGGGATAAATTTTTCTTTAATCCGGATCAATTCCGATTCGTATTCAGCATCGGTATATTCTTTCACCGCAAACAGTTTTCGATCGGCAAAATTTCCCGGATTGATTCGAACCTTCTCGACATAATCAGCCGCAATCAGGGCGGCTTGCGGAGTGAAATGGATGTCGGCAACGAGTGGAGTTTTATAACCTTGGGAACGAAGTTGATCGCGGATATTTTTCAAATTCTCTGCATGATGAATCGTTGGAGCGGTAATTCGAACAATCTCACATCCGACCTCGATTAATCCGATCGCCTCTTTCACGACCGCCTCGGTATTGAGCGTGTCGGAGATCGTCATTGATTGAACACGAATCGGATTCTCTCCGCCAATACCGACCTCTCCCACTTGAACCACGTCGGTTTTACGGCGGTGGTAGGAAAATAGAGATTCGGTGTAATGGGGTACTTTTAAAAGACTTTGATTCTCCATGGATGAATCTGTTCTTGCCTCAAGAAGAGCGGTTTAGTCAACTCTCCTCTTGTTTAAGATAGGAGAAAGGCTCAAAAATCCCTGAACCGCAAATATCCGAGAATCGGTATCAACCCAAAAACGACCAGCCCAAAAGGGGAAGAAACGGGGTTCACCGAGCACCCTCCACTCCCTCCACCCGGAGCAGTTTGATCCGGAGGAGGCGCGCAAACGCTTGCCTGATCAGGGTTTGCTATTCTTGGACAGTTATCTCGACTATCGGGGATGCTGTCCCCATCGCTATCGAGCTCCCCCGTAGGGGTTTGGCAGGCATCCCCCACTCCATCGTTCGGATTGTTGTCTTCTTGGCCAGGGTTCGCTAAATCAGGGCAGTTGTCGCGCTCATTGGGAATTCCATCGTTATCTCGATCGGTTGGATTTCCGCCGGTATTTGAAGTTACTCCCGTTCCGCTTAAATTGACCGTCAATGGCTGTCCGCCGACCGTAAGAGTGAGCGAACCGGTTTTGGCTCCTGCAGAAGTCGGAGTGAAAGCAATGCTAAAAGAACACTCTGCACCGATCAATAAATCCCCCCCCTTGCTACAGGTAGAGGAGCTAACAGCGAAGCTATTATCCCCGCTAAGCTCGATATTATCGAGGGTAGAAGGCTTGTTTTTGCTCATTAAGACGACAGTTTGAGGGGGGCTTGACCTGTTGAGCGTTTGGATGCCGAAAGACAGATTGTTCGAGGAAAGAGTAATTTCAGGGTTCAGTGTCAAGTCTGGCCCAATGAACTTCCCCAACACTGGGAATGGATTCCCCTCCAAATTGTTCTTTCCTAAGAAATTTCCCTGTGCATCTAACATGCAAATGCTATTCTGGCCTGCATCAAGTACATAAAGTCTCTCCCCTCGTGGAGTTAAATTGATTCCTTTCGGTTCTTTGGTATTGCAGTTTAAGGAGAGCTCATTTTTAATGGCTGAGGTTTCGAGGTTGAGAACCGAAACTATGCGACTGACCAGGTTTTGAGGTGAAGAAACAATGTATGCAGTTTTTTCATCCGGACTAACAGCGAGTGGTTTGGGAGAATGTCTTGATTCGATCATTCCAAATTGAAGTGGAATTGTTTTCTTGGTAAATAGGAGAGGTGCCGCTCTTTCTTCAAAGATATCAATTCTCCCCGGTTTTCTTGGGTCGCCTGACAAATCCAGACCCAAGGTGTATAAATTAGATGCTCTATTGGCAACTGAGGAGATCGTTTCTTTTAAAACGCTATGTACCGAAGACTCATTTCGAATTAAAAAGGTTCCCGATTCAGTGACGATATAAACGCGATCTCCCGCGTCATTTACAGCAACCTGAGAGGGAATTTCACCATTTTTTTTCCCCCCTACAGCGATATCACATAATGCAATGCTTTTAATCACTTGAAAATTGGAAGCATCTATAACCACGACTGTGGAGACTAGCAAATCTCTGCCGCCGCAAGAGCTTATCTTTCCCAAGGTAGCGACATAAATTCTGTTGTTGTTCGGGTGTACGCCGATCGCTCTCGGGAAAGCTTCAATAGCAATTTCGCGGATTTTTTTATGATCGGAGCTACTGATGACTGAAATCGCATTTTTACTGCCGTGCACGACGTAAATTCGGCTTCCATCCGGACTGACTGCGATTTCTTCAGGGGTTTCAATTCCGGTAATTTGTCCAACCTCCTGATTATTAGATGCGTCAAACACCTGAATTTTATTCGCACTTGGGAGCGGCACATAAACATAGGAAACTGCGAAGCTTTTCTGCCCGATTAGGCTAAGAAGAATTGCAAACAAGAAGATCTTTAGACTTTTCATGATTTATACTCCTACCACTACTGTCCGGAAGCCACTTTCAAAATGAGAGTTAACTTCCTGGAATAGTTT
>CAZSRQ010000082.1:0-10659 GCA_964609335.1 uncultured Pseudomonadota bacterium | reverse complement strand
TCTGAAAAAAGTTCACTTTCATTTTTCCTGAATTTTTTCCTTTTGACGATTTTTCTCCCGATCATCGTCTATGGAACCAAGATCGCAAATTATTTTTCAAGAATCAAAGAGCGCGCGCTGGAAGATAGAAATAATCAACTGGTAGCATTGAACCGGATCTCCAGTACCATCAAGGGGATTCTCTCCACCGAAAAAGCGGTCCGCAAGGTTCTTTCAGGTGTCACCGCAGGGCTCGGCTATGACATCTGCTTTTTGGTGATTCCATCCAAAAAAGAAAATACGATTGCGTTTTATGCGCCGAGAAAACATGAGGTGGCGCAGAAGATCGAGGAAATTCTGGGAATGCCGATCTCTTCTCTCAAGCTTCCCTATATCGAAAATAATTTCGTCTACCAATCGATCAAAAGACATAAAATCATTTTTCAGGATGACCTCTATGAATTGGTGCGTGGAATCGAGCCACCGATTACGCAAAAAACCGCCTCGAGAATCCAGAAAGAGTTGGGATTCAAGAAATTTATTGTGACTCCGCTGGTTGCGGAGAGAAAAGTGGTGGGAGCGTTGATTGGCGCGACCCAAAATCGGGTGATTGATGAGCTCCGGATTGATGTATTGGAAAACTTTTCGAATCAGGCCGCGCTTGCGATTGAAAGTGCGCAGCTCTTCGAAGAATTGAGGCAGAAAAATATCGATCTTGAGCAGGCGAATAAAATCAAGGGGGAATTTTTGGCGATCATGAGTCATGAGCTTCGGACACCCCTGACAGCCGTCATCGGATTTTCCGAGCTTTTACTTGAAGAGGTGATGGGGGAATTGAACAAGGAGCAAAAAGAATATTTAAGAGAAGTGGTTCACAACAGTGAACATCTGCTTCATTTAATCAATTCGATTCTTGATCTTTCAAAAGTCGAATCAGGAAGAATGGATTTGAATATTGAATCGTTCGATTTAAAGCAGGTGGTTGAAGATGTCAAAAACAGCATGCAGCCGTTGCTCAAAAAGAAGTCGCTTTTTCTTGAAGTGAATTTTGACTCTTCTTTCACCTGGATCGAGGCAGATCAGCGAAAAATCCGGCAGATCTTGTTGAACCTCCTTTCGAACGGAATCAAGTTTACCTCCGAGGGGGGAAAGCTGACGATTCAGGTTCATTACAGCGACAGCTTAACGGAACTAGAGCAATATCCTGTGGCAGATACCACTCCGTTTGAACCGGGTTATTACAAGATTTCCATCCAGGATACCGGAATTGGAATGCACGAAAAAGATCTGGAAAATATTTTTGATCCGTTTTCCCAGGTTGATTCTTCCTACACCCGCCGCTACCAGGGAACCGGCCTTGGTCTCACGCTGACCAAACAGTTTGTTGAAATGCATCAGGGGATTATCTGGGTGGAGAGTGAGTATAGCAAAGGCTCCTGCTTTCATATTCTTCTTCCAGCCAAAAAACCATTACCAGAAGAAGAAAGATGAATGGTTTATTCGCTCACCTTACGCGGCTCTTTGATCCATTAGAGTTCTTGCATCAATTGAGCACACTTTGATGTCATTCCTGCCATGGACGAAGATTGGAGAGCGGGAATCTGTCATGTTTTGATCATTAAAATGTATGGGTCAAATTTAATCTGGCATTTTACATGAAAAAATAGTCCCGTTTTTAGCACAGTAAAAGCTCGGTTGATGAGGAGTAAAAACAAAAACCCCATTTGAAATAATTCAAATGGGGTTTTTTATTTTGAGGCTTCCCAGGAAATTACAGCTTAATCACGTTTGTGGCTTGTAATCCTTTTGCTCCCTCTGTGAGATCGAACTCGACCACTTGTCCCTCTGCAAGTGATTTGTATCCTTCACCGGATATGGCGGAGTAGTGGACGAATACATCTTGTCCATTCTCCTGTTCGATAAAACCGAAACCTTTGTTATCGTTAAACCACTTCACGCGACCTTTACCACGTCCTGACATAGGCAACTTCCTCCTTAAATAACAAGAAACCGGTTACATCCCTCTTTTGGTAGTGCAAAACTGATAGAATTCATCCTTCACACTACTCTCAAGAAGAAGTTCAGTTTCTTTACCAATTCAAATGATATGGATGATGAATTCTTTTGAAGATTGGTCTTTTTGAAGACCAAAATTATTTTTGAAAAGTAGCGAAAGGGTAATTTCTTGTCAAGCGAAGTTAGTTAACCCTTTGGAAACAGGCGTCTATTCTAGGTTTTATCGTTGTCAGCTTTTTGTGATTATTCTTTGGAGGATTTTTTGGATGGAGGAAGTTTCGTGAAAGGTTGCGAATTCTCATCCAGAAAAAGGACATATTCGTTTTTTTTGAGATAACCGAGTTTTTCCCGGATTAAACGTTGGGCACTCACCGGATCTTTGAGAAGAGTGACACTCTTCGAAAGGGTCTGATTGGTGGTAAAAAGCTCCTGATTCTGTTTATGGATCTGCTCTTGAAGTTGATAAAGTTTTCTCAACTTCAAAAGTCCTTCGTCACCGAAAATGGTGATGGTGGAAAAGAAGACGAGAATGATCAGGGAGAACATCAAAAAAATTTTTCTTTTCTGTTTTTGGCGTGGAGGAGTCATCGGTTTTTTTAAAAGTTTATCAGTTGAAAGAAAATAGTTAAAACAACGCTCATAATTATACAAGTAACAATTGGAAAATGAAAACTAAATCCTCCTTTTTTAAAAAGAATATCCCCTGGGAGATTCCCTAATTCACTGATTCCGAGGATTTTTGACAGGAAGAGAATTAAAATTCTGAGAAGGAAAAAGAATAGATCTCTTGCGTAAATCATCCAAAGTGACCCTTCGACCCGCTTCGCGGAAGCTTCAGCGAGGCGAGCAAGCTCAGGGTGTCCCAATTGGGTATAAGTGGGACATGGTGAGCGTAGTCGAACCATCAATTTGAATTTACGCAAGAGATCTAATAATTCAAAATCAATAAAAAGCGTCTTATTTTGAGAGGATAGAATATTTTGGAAAGGACTAAAATTAGAACAAGCTTTCCTGGTTTTTGTTTTTTTCGTGCCGGATTCCAAAGTGTTGATAAGCCAGGGCGGTTGCCATGCGGCCTCTCGGGGTTCTTTGCAGATAACCGGTTTGAATCAAAAAAGGTTCATAAACATCTTCTAAAGTATCTTTTTCTTCGCCGATCGAGCTTGAAAGGGTTTCGATTCCGACCGGTCCTCCTGAAAACTTTTCGATGATCGTCAGCAAAATTTTTCTATCCATATGATCAAAACCCTGAATATCGACCTCGAGCATCTGCAGCGCATCTTTCGCGACCTGCGAAGTAATGATGCCGGAGGCTTTTACCTGCGCGAAATCTCTTACCCGCTTCAGAAGGCGGTTGACGATTCGCGGGGTTCCGCGGGAACGTTTTGCTATTTCTTCAGCTCCATCCGGTTCGATTTTGATCTTCAGTAAATGGGCAGATCTTGTCGCAATGATTTTAAGCTCTTCGGGATTGTAGAAATCAAGTCTCGCAACCACTCCAAATCGATCTCGGAGAGGGGAGGTGAGAAGACCTGCGCGAGTGGTAGCACCGACCAAGGTAAATCGCGGAAGATCGAGTTTGATCGTTTTGGCGGAGGGGCCTTGTCCGATCAAAATATCGAGCTGGTAATCTTCCATCGCTGGATAAAGAATTTCTTCAACAGTAGTATTCAATCGATGAATTTCGTCGATAAAGAGAACCTGGTTTTCTTCGAGGTTAGTGAGAAGTGCCGCCAGATCTCCAGGCCGTTCAATCACCGGACCGGAAGTACTTTTAATGCTTACCCCAAGCTCATGGGCAATAATATGGGCAAGCGAGGTTTTACCCAGTCCCGGAGGGCCATAAAACAGGCAATGATCGAGTGCCTCTTTTCTTTTTTTGGTCGCTTCGATAAATATTTTCAGTTTTTCTTTTACTTTTTCCTGCCCAATATATTCATTCAAGCTTCGAGGACGGAGAGAATTTTCAATTTCGATCTCTTCGTCGGGAATTATCTTGGTTTCAGTTTGTTGGTTGGAGCGGATGGTCATAAAAAGCAGAAGTCAGGAGACAGGAATCAGAAGAATAAGAATCTTTATTCTGTCTCCTGTCTTCTGCTTCCTGTCTCCTGATTTCTATTTCGAAAGCGCCTGCAGTGATTCTTTGAGCGTTTTTTCGAAATTTGTCGGTTCTGTAAATTGGATCAACTTCAGCGTTTTTTCAGCCTCGATTTTGTTATATCCCAAATTCAGCAGTGCTGACAACAGATCATCAATCAGAGGGGTGATTTTCGGAGTCGGATTTTCCATCGAAGAGTCTTTTGAAAGATGAAGCAGTTTGTCTTTGAGTTCGACGACGAGACGCTCGGCGGTTTTTTTCCCGATTCCCGAGATCGAAGTGAGGGTCAAAAGGTCTTTTTGAAAAATCGCCCGGATCAACTCTTCAGTGCTGATTTTGGAAAGAATACTTAAGGCGAGTTTTGGGCCAATTCCGGAAACTGAAATCAGTTTTAAAAAGATCTGTTTTTCTTGGGTCGTTGAAAATCCGAATAACGATAAATTGTCTTCTCTTACCGCGGTATAAATCAGCAGCGAAACGGGAGAAGTCGAGTTTTTCAATCTTTCCAGGTTGGTTGCCGAAAGAAAAACCTCGTAACCGACTCCATGGACATCGAGAATCAGCGAATCGTTGGAAAAGTGGAGAATATTTCCTGTCAGATGAGCAATCATTTAAGTATCTCGTATCGGTTATCTTGCATCTCGTAAACTGTTTTTGAGGAAATCAGGATCTGAAATCATACCGCTGTGATTCAATCAGTTTTGGAACAGGTTCTAAGATCCGGATATTTTTTTCATATAGTCGATGCTTTGGAGATGGCAGATCGCGACTGCGAGCGCATCGGAAGAATCGTAAAAAGTGCTTTCCGGAAGTTTGAGAAGTGTTTTGACCATCACCTGTATCTGCTCTTTGGAGGCGCGTCCATATCCGACAACCGCCTGTTTCACCGTTAAAGGGGTATATTCAAAAACCTCCAGCTCTCGAGTTTTTGCGGCTACGATGATCGCTCCTCTTGCATGACCAAGCTTGATCGTGCTTTTGACGTTTTTGGCAAAAAAGATATCTTCAATCGAAACCGCATCGGGAGAATATTTTTCGATCAATTCCAGAATACTTGAAAAAATAGTGTGAAGTTTGGAGGGGAAAGAATCTTTGGGATTGGTAAAAATTCCACCATTATCAATGTGAAGCAAAACTTGCCCCTGTTTTTCAATCACTCCGTATCCTGTGATTTGGGTGCCGGGATCGATTCCTAGAATACGCATATAAAAACAGTAATGGATTGTGAGAGATGAGTTATGCGCTTTAGCGATAACTCCCATACTTTCGAACGGTCGCAAATTTAGTTTTTTAATGTTGTCATTCCTGCAGACTTTTGGGCAGGAATCCCCTGATCCAATTATTGAGTAGGGGGATCCCCGACAAAAACATTCGGGGATGACAGTAAGTTGAAATGTTAAATTTATGACCGTTCAAAGTAAAACTATTTTCATCCCATTTTCTCCATGACCTCATCCGGGATATCAAAATTGGCATAAACCTTTTGGACATCGTCATGATCTTCCAACGCTTCCATCAGTCTGAGCATTTTTTCGGCGTCAGCTCCATTCAGCTGGATAAAATTCTGTGGAATCATGGAAACATCCGCCGAAAGAGTGGTGATTTTTGCCTGATCGAGCACATTTTTGACCGCATCGAAATTGGCTGGATCGCAGAGGAGTTGAAGTTCATCCCCTTCTTCCCTGATATCTTCTGCGCCGGCATCTAACGCCACTTCCATCAATTTTTCTTCGGTGACTTTGGATTTGTCGAAAGTGAACTGCCCTTTTTTATGGAAAATCCATCCGACCGATCCGGATTCTCCCATGTTTCCACCCTGTTTGCCGAGGAGATGACGGATTTCAGCGACAGTCCGGTTTTTGTTGTCGGTCAAAACGTCAATCATGATTGCGACACCGGCCGGGCCATAAGCTTCATAGACCACCTCTTCATAGTTGACCCCCTCAAGCTCTCCAGTCCCTTTTTTGATGGCGCGTGTAATGTTGTCTTGGGGCATACTTTCCGCTTTGGCATCGTCGATCGCTTTTCTCAGGCGGGGATTTCCGGATGGATCGCCTCCCCCCTGCTTTGCTGCCACGGTAATTGCCTTGATTAGCTTGGTGAATGCCTGTCCACGTTTGGCGTCGGCTGCCCCTTTTTTACGTTTAATCGTTGCCCATTTTGAATGTCCTGACATATCGGTTTTCCTTCTGAAGTTTGAAAATGAATGATGACAATGAAGTTCTAGAGGTAACAAACTCGAGAGCTCTTCTCAAGAGTAAAAATATCAGCTGTTTTTTTTCAATAATTGAGTCAGGAATAGGATTTTTATATTCGCCTGTTTTAATAGGTTTTTAAATTCATCGGAGAGATTTTCCTTCTCAAAAATGATTTTTTTGATTCTCCCGCCAAAAATTTTCCGGATTTTTCGGTTGAGTGATTTTTCTCCCAACATTTTTTTGATGGAGCCGAAAAAGGTTCGGGAACTCCTCTCTCTCCATCCCTGAATTTTTTTAATCAGGGGATTTTGCTGATCCAGAACCCGGAGAATTTCATGAAAGACCAGGTTTTGCTTTAACTCTGACATCAATAAAAAATGGGGTTTCGAATAGGCCAGTGCTTCAAGAATATTCTCCTCTTCGGACAGAAAAGCGGTCATTCCCTGATGAAAAATCGGGAGATAAAGTGCAATCAAACGGTTCTCGAGGTTCGAAAGCGGCATTAGGCTCAAAATCTGTTGATTGAAAAGCCGGATTTTCTGGGAAAAGAGTTCACGGATAAAATCTTGAATCGACTGATAAGAAATCTTTTTGGCCCATTTTAAAGATCCTTTTTCAATCTGGTAATATTCAGAAACAAGATCGGTTTCTTTCCGGCCGTCGCGCGTTTCCCAGTAGATCGGGCGAAGTTTGTCTTCATTTCGAACTCCTTCATTAAAAACTTCCCGAAAAGTGGTCAGCTTCAATTCAGGATATTTTGATTTGATTTCTATATCCGTGGCGATCACCGATTTGAGCGGGGGAATTTTTTCATGGATTCTGGCAAATCGATCAAGCAGGGATGGCCATCCAATCAGTATTCCCGAGGCTTTGCTCTCCCCGATCAGTCTGAGCAAATTTTCCTCTTCGAGTCTTTCAACGCAGGTGACTGAAACCATCCCCAGGGTAAAAAGTGCCATTTCAGTATAAATCCATTCGGGGCAGTTGGGGGCGCAGATGAGGAAAGTATCGTTCGGCTTGAATCCCCGGTGAATCAGCCCGAGGGCAAAATGCTTCGCCTTGTTTTTGTAAAGCCACCAAGGGAGCGTGTGATAGGAATTTTTGATTTTGAAACGCAGAAACGGTTTTTCAGGAATCTCTTTCGAGGTTTTATAAAATTGATGAAGAAGAGTCGGGTTCATTTTTTATTGTAGTAGAAAGTTTTTTTCGTAAACTAATTTAGTTTTACCAATTTCATCCCGAAGAATGAGGGTCAACTGGTAGTTTCCCAGGGGAGAATCGGGTGGAAGCTGAATCTGGTTGGCGTAAAGAATGATCTCGACATTTTTTTCAACTGTCTGATTCAGATGGATCACCTCGGCTTCGTTCAAAATTGATTTTCCCTGCGGATTTTTCAGCCACACATCTTCGAGCAGTGATATTTTATTCGAGCTGTCTTTCTGAAACCCGGCCAGTTTGAAGAAAGTGAAAATCAGGTCTCCCCGATGGAAAATATTGTCTGTCCTGATTTGGCTTGGATCCGCTCCAGCCGAAAAATAAAATTCTGTGATTTTCAGGGGGGAGTTTTGTGAATTGAGGGTCGGTTCTTCTGCTTCACTCTTCGGCAGGAAAGAGGGTTGGGTCATGGGAGAGTTCGAACGGGTTGAAACCGGTGGTAAAACAGGGCGGAGGGTTGATCCCGAAAAAAGACTGTTTTTGAACGACTCGATTTTTGGAGCCAACCAGTTTCGATGCGGATTTTGCCTTGAAAAAAAGGCAAGAATTCCGATGATCAGAAGAAGGGTTGCAATGGCGATCAAACCGCTTTTTTCGGATTTTTTGATGACAACCGTTTCCGCAACCAAATCCCCGAGACGCTGTTTTTTTCGGGTGAGAGCAATCAACGGATAACCTAAAACCAGATCAAGCGGTTTCAAAAGATTTCTCAAAATCGCGCTGGTTCCATCGAGCGGCTCCCCATTCTCCAAAACGGTTTTTCTGCCGATAAGAATTTTTCCGGGGGAAGAAGAAACCAGAAAATCAAAGATCATAAAATAGCAAAGAATAAAAAATGGAGCGAGATTGAACAAAACAAGAAAAACAGTCTTTGATTCCGGATTCAAATTCGCCGCATAAAACCATAAAAAAGTGAGATAAAAGATCGAATCGATCACAAAGGCGATCAGGCGGGTAAAAAGATTCGCCAACGGAACATTTTTCAGGAGAATCGGGGTCATTCTTTTTCGGGTTTTTTTGATGACAATCGTTTCAGAAAAGCGGTCTCCCAATCGCTGATTCAGCGGGGAATTTTCCATCGATAAAAGTGCGACAAGAGAAAAAAACGGGAGGTCGATCAGCCGAAAAAAATTCCGAATGAGGTTTTTTGCCAGGGAAGCGGTTTTTCCATTCAGATGAATCACCCGAAGGCGACAGATGATTTTTCCGATGCTTGCCCCGAGAATCGACTCAAAAAGGGTGTAATAAACGACGATCCCCAAAAAAATGAGAAGGCACCAGACGATGTTTTGCATCCACGGTGTCATCTTCAGAAACCAGGCTTGATGGGTCAGCATTTTTTGAAAGAGTAAATGGACAGATCCCAAAAGGTAACTGATCAGCAAGAGATCGAGAAAAAAGGCGGCGGCACGATCGCGGATGAGGGCGATCTGTTTTGAGAAATAGGCCTTGGCAGAGTAGATTCTTGGATCGGTGGTATCACTTCTGAAAGAGGATGAATTCGAGAAAATATTTTCTTCCCCTGTCTTGTTTTCCGAGCCTGCATTTTCAGGCAATTCTTCGATCACGGTCAACTCCTCTTCTTCTTCTGGATTAAAATCGGTTGCCATAGTTTTATCCTTTTTCATTTTTCAGCAGATGGATCAGTCTCGCCGGCTCATTGGTGATAATGGCGTCGACTTTTTGCCCGCAAAAACGGCGCATCTCTTCTTCATCGTCGACGGTCCAGACCCAATAATTCACCCCTTTTTTATGGACTTCACTGACCGGGTATTCATCGATGAGTCCCCTGGAAATATTCAGGGAGTAGGGTTTCAAAAATTTCGACCAATCTCCCAGTTTTTTATGACCCAATTGTTTTTCAAAAAAAAGATAACCCCTTTTGATCTCGGGTGCCAAATGGTGCAATCGGTGAAGCGCAAAAAAATTGAAGGAGGAAACCAGAACCTGATCGATCATTTTTTTCTTGTGGATCAGCTTTACCAGTTTTTCTTCCCTGCCGTCATCCCGAATTTTTCTCCCCTTGATCTCGACGTTGATGAAGAGATCCCCCTGGAGAAGTTTGAAAACCTCTTCGAGCGTCGGGATCGGTTCTCCCTGAAATTCATCGGAAAAATGGGATCCAAAATCAAGCTTTTTCAACTCTTTCAGGGTGAGACGCTCGACCCAACCCGAAATTTTGCATAAACGATTCAATCTTTCATCATGAACCACCACCAAATGGCCATCTTTTGACTGGAGAATATCGAGCTCGACTCCATCCGCGCCAACTTCTCGTGCCTTTCGAAAGGCAGGGAGAGTGTTTTCGGGAGCTTCGTGGGAAGCGCCCCGATGGGCAATCACGAGCGGTTGTTTTCTTTTTTGGTAAAGAAAAGTCATGACGTTGTCTGAATAGATCTCTTGCGTAAATCATCCAAAGTGACCCTTCGACCCGCTTCGCGGAAGCTTCAGCGAGGCGAGCAAGCTCAGGGTGTCCCAATTGGATAAAACTGGGACATGGTGAGCGTAGTCGAACCATCAATTTAGATTTACGCAAGAGATCTAATATTTTCCTCTTTCAGGAAATTAAAAATCGAAATCGCTTTCAGTGCCGCCGTTTCGGCTCGTAAAGTCTGGTTTCCCAACGATACCAGATGAAAATTTCTTTCCAAAGCGGATTTAATCTCGCTTGGGTGAAAACCTCCCTCGGGACCGATCAGAATCGAATAGGTGGTTTGTTTGGAATTCGGCTGAAAAAGATCCGACAGCTTTTCAAAAGGGTGATCCGGGGAAAGATCGAAGAGTATTTTTATCGATTCATCCCCACCCAGTTTTTGAAGCAGTTCCTTCCAATGCAGAATTGGACCAATCTGGGGAATGATCGTTTGGTTGGACTGTTTTAATGCTGCGAGAGCGATTCTTTCCCATCGCTGAAGTTTGGAGATTTTTTCTTGATCTGAATCGATTCTAATCACCGATCTTTCAGGCAAAAAGGGGATAATGGCAGAAACCCCCAGTTCAACGGTTTTTTCGATCAGCCAGTCCATTCGGGGATTTTTGAGAATCGCCTGATAAAGAATGAAATAGGGAGGTTTTTCCTGATTCATTTTTTTTTCTAAAATAGACTTCTTTCCTAACCTTTAGTGGGAATGTGATACAAGTGATGGATGTCAA
>CAZSRQ010000081.1:0-10710 GCA_964609335.1 uncultured Pseudomonadota bacterium | reverse complement strand
GACACCCTGAGCTTGTCGAAGGGTCATTTTGGATGATTTACGCAAGAGATCTAATGTCTATAGGGGCGAAGCATTTCCCCCTGCTATAGCACGAAGGCTTGATATCGGAGGGAAATGCTTCGCCCCTTGTATATTGAATTTTATTTAATCTTATGACCACAGAACTTGAAAAAATCTACTCCCCCCATGAAGTGGAAGAGCGTTGGAGCCAATTCTGGATTGAAAAAGGATTGACCGTCGCCCCCGAAATCCCTGGAAATAAAAAACCGTTTTCGATTGTGATCCCTCCTCCCAATGTCACCGGAAGCCTTCATCTGGGGCATGCTTTAAATAATACGTTACAGGATATTTTGGTCCGCACTCACCGAATGCAAGGGGATGCGGCGTTGTGGGTTTTCGGGACTGATCATGCCGGAATTGCCACACAGAATGTGGTCGAGCGGCAGTTAGCGGCCGAAGATCTTTCTCGTCACGATGTCGGGCGGGAAGAATTTTTGAAACGGGTCTGGAAGTGGCGTGGAGAGTCGGGTGGAACGATTACTCGCCAGCTCAAGCTGCTCGGCGCTTCACTCGATTGGTCGCGCGAAAGATTTACGATGGATGAGGGGCTTTCTCGCGCAGTACGAGAGGTTTTTGTCAGTTTGTATCAGGAAAAACTTTTATATCGCGATCAGCGGCTGATCAACTGGTGCCCGCGTTGTCAAACCGCCTTGTCGGATCTTGAAGTCGAGTTCCAGGAAATCAACGGCCATCTTTGGCATATTCGCTATTCGATTGAAGGAACGGCCGAGTTTGTCACTGTCGCTACAACCCGCCCGGAAACATTACTGGGGGATACGGCAGTTGCTGTAAATCCCGACGATGAACGATATAAAGATTTAATTGGTAAAACGGTGATTGTTCCATTCGTGAATCGTCTGGTTCCGATTATTGGTGATTCTTACGTCGATTCTACCTTTGGAAGCGGCGTGGTTAAAATCACTCCGGCTCACGACTTTAACGATTTCGAAATGGGAAAACGTCACAGTCTTGAGAAAATCAATGTTTTAACTCCCGATGGGAGAATGAACGAAAACAGCGCCCATTTCCAGAATCTCAACCGACAAGAATGTCGCAAGCAGATCGTAAAAGAGCTCGAAGAGTCTGGCCAGTTGGAAAAAATTGAAAATCATAGAACCAATGTTGGGCATTGCTATCGATGTAAAACGGTCGTCGAGCCTTATTTGTCTCTTCAATGGTTCGTCAAAACCGAATCTCTCGCCAAACCGGCGATGGAAGCGGTCCGCAGTGGAAAAACAAGATTTCATCCCGCTCATTGGGAAAAAACCTATTTCAGCTGGATGGAGAATATCAAAGATTGGTGCGTCTCGCGCCAGATCTGGTGGGGACATCGAATCCCCGCCTGGTATTGCGGCGAAGGGCATATTACTGTCGAGAGAGAAGATCCGAAAAAATGCTCCACTTGTCATTCCACCGAAATAGTTCAGGATGAAGATGTGCTCGATACCTGGTTTTCATCCGCCCTCTGGCCCTTTTCTACCTTGGGTTGGCCGGATAAAACCGAATTGTTAAAAGCGTATTATCCAACCAATGTTCTTGTCACCAGTTTTGATATCATCTTTTTCTGGGTCGCCCGGATGATGATGATGGGATTGCATTTCATGAAAGAGGTGCCATTCCACAACGTCTATATCCATGCGCTGATCCGAGATGCGCAAGGGCAGAAGATGAGTAAGTCGAAGGGGAATGTGATTGATCCTCTCCATTTAATGAAAGAGTTCGGAACCGATGCGCTTCGGTTTACCTTGATCGCATTCGCCGCGCAGGGGCGAGATATCAAGCTGGCCGAGGATCGGGTCGAGGGATATCGGAATTTCTGCAACAAAGTCTGGAATGCGGCGCGGTTTCTTTATTCGACAGCACTTCCACTCGTTGAAAATTTTAAAGAGATTGAAAATACAGAACCGATGCAAGAAGAAGATGAATGGATTTTACTCGAGCTCAATCGTTGCATCCAAAATTGCACCGAAGCGACGAAAGAGTATAAATTCAACGAACTGGCGCATTCTCTTTACAGCTTTATCTGGCATCATTTCTGCGATTGGTATTTGGAGCTGATCAAACCGAGATTATATGGTGAAGGAGAAGAGAAAATTCAATGCGCAAAATTTGCGTTGAAAATTTTTGAGCAGGCTTTAAGGCTTTTGCATCCTCTCATGCCATTTATCACTGAAGAACTTTGGCAAAAACTCCCTGCGGAAAAAGAAATTTCCATTTCTCAGGCAAAATATCCAATCATTTTGAATTCTGAAATCGAGAAAAAATATAAAAAATCTTGGAGAGTCATTAATATTTTGAAAGAAACAGTTTCTGCGATTCGGCAAATTCGTGCCGAGACAGGAATTGTCCCGAAACAAGAACTTCCGATTCTTTATATAGAGTTAGATTCTCATCATGAAATGATTGCTGAATTGCAATCTCCACTTCTTCAAAAAAGAATTTTAAATCTTGCGAAATCATTAAAGCTGGAGATCATCCATCAAAAACTGGCAGAACCGGCCGCCGTCGCCTTTATCGGAAATTTGAATATCAAGGTTTATATTCCGCTCACCGGATTGATCGACCTCGAAAAAGAAAAAGCGCGTCAAAAAAAGAAACTCGAAAAAATCGAAAAAGATTTTTCACTGCTTCAGGCAAAATTGAAAAACGATAACTTTATTCAAAATGCGCCGGAGGATCTCGTCGAAGAGGTAAAAACGAATCTTCATCAGAAAGAGATCGAGAAGAAAGAGATTCGGGAAGCGCTTGAGTTGTTAAAATAATGAAAAAGTTATTAAAAGATTCTTCCATTCAATCGTTGGTTTCTCTCGCTTTGAAAGAGGATATCGGCTCTGGTGATGTCACCACCCAAACTCTTTTCGGCAAAAAAAATCCTAAGGTCGAAGCGGTTCTTTTGGTAAAAGAACCTCTGATTGTTTGTGGAATTGGGTTGGCAGAGCTTGTCTTCAAAAAAACAGATCCAAAAATAAAATTCAAAAAAATCTTGAAGGATGGAAACCGAGCCCAAGAAGGAGACTCCATCGCCTTCATCTCAGGAAATGCAGGTTCAATCCTCACTGCAGAGCGGGTCGCGCTTAATTTTCTCCAACATCTGAGCGGAGTGGCGACTTTGACTTATCTTTTTTCCCAAAGCATCCAGGATACAAAGGCAAAAATCCTCGATACCCGAAAAACGTTGCCCGGCTGGAGAAAGCTCGAAAAACATGCAGTCAAAATCGGCGGTGGGGTAAATCATCGATTCGGGCTTTATGATGCTTTTTTGATTAAAGATAATCATTTGGCGCTTTACGGTTCGATCACGAAAGCGATTGAGCAGGTTCGAAAACAGAATCGAAAAAAATTGAAAGTCGAAGTCGAAGTAAAAAATCTGAATGAATTTGAAGAGGCGCTCGCTGCGAAACCAGATTGGATTCTCCTCGACAATATGACTTTGGAGGATATGCATCTGGCTGTGATCAGAAAAGGGGAAGAGAAACATCTCCCAATCTTAGAAGCTTCTGGAAATGTGAATTTGAACAATGTTCGTGCGGTGGCGCAAACGGGAGTTGATTATATTTCGGTGGGAGCATTGACTCACTCTGCGAAGGCGGTGGATATTAGTCTGGAAATGACTCTCTGAAATAGTCCCCTCTTCTCCCCATTAAACTCGATTATTGAGGTAAATACTCTCCAATCCTTCTGCCCTCTGCATTTACTCGCCATTGAACCTGATAACCCTATGTTATTTATAATCAATATTCATCTATTATTTTTTGTTTATTGAACTTTTTGGCACTTGAATTGCTTACTCTCAATAGATTATGGCATCTGCTACCGTACAAACTTCTTTAGGAGCTCCTCATCCAGAGTGTTCTCCGCGTGTATCCGCTCCTGTGTCGAATACCGTTGCTGATGGGAAGATGCCCAATCGATCTTCTCCTCAAAAACTCGATATCGAAAATCTTCAAAAAGCAAATCAGGCTGTAGAAAAACTGATCTTTCTTGCCGAAAAGAGACAAAGTGAACGGACTATTTTTCAAAGGGCAAGCGATTGGATTCTACGCATCAAACAGCCTGAGAAAACCGGACTGGAAACTGCCAAGAAAGATCTTCAACAAGCGAAAACTCATCTTGAGAGCGCTAAACAAAGCTGTGATTCAAAAGAATTAGAAAAAGCAAAACAATTTGAAAGAGACGCTTCTTTAAAGATCCAAGGTTATTACGATAAGTATTCTAAATATCAAACTGAATCGCTTGACCGTGGAGAAGATCTTTATTTCAAAGTCGGTATAGGGGATTGGGTTGCTTCTGCCATTTTTGTGGGAGCTGCTTTTGGAGTGGGAGCAGTTCTGGGAGGAGCTGGTTTAGGTAGCGCTGGAATTAGGATAAATGCCCTTGTTGGAGCTCTCGATCTGCATGGATTAGCAGCTTCGGTTTTACATCGATTGACTCATCCAGTCGATCAAGTTCCATCCCCATTCGATGAAGTAAAAAGAGAACAGGTCAAAGAAGCGTTTGATATCTTGCAGGGGAAAATTTCTTTCAATCCGGGACATTTCACCATCAAAGGGGAGTTGCTGGATGATTTCAGCTCCAAAGAAAATCTTCCTCTCGATTTTTTGAGAAGTTCAATCGAGGCGTTTCAAAATCTGTGGGATGTGCAATTAGACAAATACGGAAAACTTGCAAAAACGGAACAGGATCCGTGGAAACAGGTTGAAAAACCGGTAATGGCGATGCGGGCAGATTACATGAAGCTTTACTGGAGTTTTCAAGCGAGGCTCGTCGGATTAATTCAAGGATTGGGAGGAAACTGTGAGGCTCGTTCCCTTGCCTTAACCTCGTTTGCGATGAAATCGGCTCTTATCCCTCCCGGCTGGAAAGTGGTTGCACAGAAGTTTCATGATCATATCCAAACGGTTCTTTATCGAAACGTGCCGGGAGAAAAAGAAAAAGTTTGGGATCTGTTGACCGGAGTGATTACAGAAGGGGAGCCTGAAGCCCCTCTTTACGATTTGAAATTGCTTGCCCATGCCTATTTGGAAGGGGTGGGGGTCACTCCTCCGGTCAGTGAAGAAAGTCTGCTCATTCGGGATGTCGGTTGGACGAGAAAGGTTGGTTCATGGATTGCAAAATATACGGCGCCGCCGAGCAATTCAAAGCTGAAATTCCCTTCGGGAGCTGGATGGTTTTCGGAAACCGCTCCATTCGAGAAGGCTCATGATTTGCCGGATCAGTATGGAAAACCTCTTGATCCCAAACCTCTCGACTCTAGGAAAGAGGGAGAGGAAATATTTTTAGAAAGCGCGGCTGTCATATCAGAGTTAACAGATGCAGATGAAAAAAAAGCGGCTTATAGCGCACTTGAGTCCCATCGGCTCAAATTTGTTTTTATCTCAGTTAGAAACAGGGGCTATCAGAAACTTATTTTTCCAGATGGAGAGACGAACAAAAGGGATGAATATAATTCTTTAAAAGATAATAAATTGAGAAATGAATTTCTCTTGAATCTTGCGAATCAGCATTTAGCGAACTCTTTCGCTGCACCTGGAGCTAGAGTTTATTCGGCCATTGCAAGAGATTATAAAGCCATTGCAGATTATTCTATTGAAGAATTAAATCAAGCGGTTGAGTTCGGGTATGATTTTAACAAGATCCCTGGCGAGATCTTCAATGATATTGCCGTACCAGACCCTCATCTTCAATTTGTGACGAGTGAGAGAGCCACTAATTTTACAAAAGAAAAACTTGAGACTTATTTACTCACCCATCATCCGATGTGGGATCAGATTAAGAAAGATCGAGAACAGCTCGCGCGGAGGATTGAATCGAATCCTCAAGAATTGGTTCGCTTTTTAAATGATAGTCCTCGTCTGCAGAGAATTCATTTAATGGAAATATTGAAGTCATTTCGTTCGTCGACAAAAGAGGCAGCCGTCTTAATTGCCGATCCTCGTAAAGTAGGGATAGGGGAGTTTGAGATCATTTCTTACCCAACTATCATTTCTGAAGAAGCTCTCTCTGTTCAAGAGATGCTGCGGGATCTTTCAAAAAAGGTCGATTCGAAAAGAGAAGGTGAAAAAGGGGATGCAACGGTGGATGAAAGAATCCAGATCTCGGCGGAATGTTACATCGATTTCGTGATGCATCACTTAGAATGGAATATGGTAGGGGCTCCAGTGGCAAGGAGGAAGGTTTATAAGCGTTGGGATCAGAAAGTAAGCGAACAATTTATCAAAATTAATGAGGATGGAAAATACGATTCAGCCTTTGACCTTATGCTGGTTGGCTTGCTTCAATCGAGAGGTGAGACATCGAATAAAGATATTATCGAAGTTCAGAAAATAATTGATGCAAGATAAAGCTTAGTTGTCTCAAAAGAATTAATACAATTTCTCTTTTCTCGATTTTAATACCGGAAATCTTTTTCGAATCTGATGCAACTCCTCCAAATCAATCGTGACTTGTAGAACCCCTTCTCTCTCTTTTAATTGCCCCAGATTTTTTCCCCAAGGATCAAAAGCCACGCTACTTCCCCCATACAAAACTCCCAAGAAGTTTTTTCCCATTTTATTTGCACTGATCACAAAACACTGATTTTCAATCGCTCTTGCTTTAAGGAGTGTCAAATAATGGTCAATCCGCGCCCGAGGCCATGCAGATGGAATGACTAAAATCTCCGCCCCTTTTAAAATTTTTTTTCGAATCAGTTCGGGAAAGCGAATATCGTAGCAGATCGCAAGGCCAATCCTCCCGATTGAAGTTTTTGTGACCGATATTTTCTCTCCCGCCAAAAATTTTTTTTCTTCGCTTCCCATTTTGAAAAGATGGGTTTTTCGATATTGAGCAATGATTTTGCCTTGGGGTGAAATGATCGAGGCGGTGTTGTAATATCCTTTTCTCCCTTTTTCGAGATGAGAGCCGATGAAATGGCATTTTTTGGTTTGGGCGATTTTTTTGAGATCTTCGAGGACCCAATTGGTTTCTCGGATTGATTGGTCGGCATGCGAGAGATCAAATCCTGAAAGCCACATTTCTGGAAGTACGATTAAATCAACCTTCTCTTTGATTTTTTCCAGAAGTTTTTTGAAACGCGCATGGTTTTTTTGGATTTCTCCATCTTCTGTGGCAAGTTGAACCAAGGCAATTCTGATTTTTTGTTTTTTTGAAGAAGTCATTTCTGTATTCTCATAGATTATTCTTGACCTTACGCAATGAAAAAATTAAATTTCGCAATGATTATTACCCTTCGTTTTCAGTATTCAAATTCTTGAGATGATGAAAAGTCATCCAATCTTTAAAAGGAGATTTTTATGTTCAAAAGCAGATTATTGGTATCTGCAGTAGCGGTAGTTGCTTTTCTTTCTTTGGGAACCGCCTGTTCCAAGAAAGGTCCCAGTAGTTCAGTGAGCACCGAAACAACTTCGGCGTTGAAGAGAATTCATTTTGATTTTGATAAATATAATATTCGCTCGCAAGATGTTTCAATCCTGAAAGAGAATGCAAGCTGGATGAAAGATCATTCGAAGCAGAGGGTCATTGTTGAAGGGCATTGCGATGAACGTGGAACCAACGAATATAATATGGCTTTGGGTGAAAGAAGAGCGAAGGCAGCCAGAGATTATCTGGTGAATCTCGGGGTTTCAGCGGCGAATCTTGAAACAGTCAGCTTTGGAGAAGAAAAACCTCTTGATACAGGTCATGATGAATCGGCTTGGGGAGCGAATCGTCGGGCGGAGTTTGTTTTAAGAAAATAGGTAAATTATGGGGCGCGCGTTGTGCGCCCCTACTTTTGTCTTGAAAATTAAAGTCGCAAACGGTTTAATCCCGCTTGAACCGTTGGCGACTTTTTTTTTGGAGGATTCATGAAAAATAAACTCATTTTATCCCTGATTTTTGTTCTTTTACTTTCATCTTCCACTCTTTTTGCGAGAGGAGAAGAGGTTCTTAGGCAAGAAGTGGCATCCCTGAAACAGAGCGTTGAAAATTCGAATCAAAAATTGGCTGATGCGATGAATAGTTTGATCACGATGCAACAGCAGTTCGCCTCGATCAAGGGATCGCTCGAAAGTGGCGGATATTTGCAGGAAGAGCAGAAAAGATCGCTTCAACAATATGATCAAAGAATTCAGGCAATGGAAGATAAAATCGGAAATCTGGTGAATCTTTTGAATGAATTGAAAGAGAACCGGTTGCCAGAAAAATCGATGGTGGCGGATGAAACCCAAACCAAAGAGTTTCAGAGACTGCTCGATTTGGTCAGTGCCGACGATTATTCAAAAGCTCTCACAGGTTTTCAGGCGTTCCTCCAAAAATATCCGAAGAGCGCGCTCGCTGATAACGCCCAATACTGGATTGGCGAATCCCATTACGGCTTGAATGATTACAAAAAGGCGATTTCAGAATTCCAGGCCCTGATCCAAAAATATCCAAAATCGACCAAAGTGAGAGCGGCATTGTTAAAACAGGGGCTCTCTTTTATGGGATTGAAAATGTATCCGGAGGCAAAACCGTTTTTTGAGAAAGTCCTCAACGAATTTCCAAACAGTTTGGAGTCGGCAAAAGCATCCCAAAAAATCAAAGAGATTGAGCGATTGCTTGCGAGCTCTTCATCCGGTTCCAAGGTCGGGTCTCCGCCGGTTTCCAATCCTTCCCAAAACCAGGCAGCCCCTTCTCGGAATCCAACTCCACCGACACCCACTGATTTATAGGTTATCATCATGAGAATTTTGGCGATTGAATCTTCCTGTGATGATCTGGCAGCCTGCCTGTTTGAAGGGCCCGATCAGATTTTATCCAATCGAACCGCTTCGCAAGAAACCGTTCATGCTCCGTTTGGAGGAATTGTCCCGGAAATCGCCTCCAGAAATCATATTCAGCAGATTTCCAAACTGGTGAAACGTACGATTGAAGAAGCTCCCAAAGACAAGCAAACCGTTGAAGGAATTGCAGTCACCTCGTCTCCAGGGCTTGTCGGCTCGCTTCTCGTCGGAGTGAATTTTGCGAAAGGTTTTGCGCTGGCGAATAATCTTCCGATCATTGGGGTCAATCATCTGGAAGGGCATTTGATGAGTCCGTTTCTCGAAGAGAGAAAACCGCGATTTCCTTTTTTGGGATTGGTTATTTCTGGCGGCCACACGAATTTGTATCATGTGAAAGAGATGGGAAAATTTGAACTGCTCGGAACGACGGTGGATGATGCAGCAGGCGAGGCATATGACAAAGTGGCGAAGCTCTTGGGGCTTGGATATCCGGGTGGGCCAGTCCTCGATAAACTGGCAAAACTGGGTGATCCGAAAAAGGTGAAGTTTACTATTCCACGAATCAAGGGGAAAAAATATTCGACCAGTTTTTCAGGATTAAAAACCGCAGTGATTGATTATGTTCGCAAAAACCGGCTGGATCAAATCCTCCGGGAAAAACCGGTTACTGAATGCGCGCCAGCACTTGATTTGATCGCCTCGTTTCAAAATACGGTGGTGACCATTGTGGAAAAGATGTTTTTAAAGGCGGCAGAAGATTTTGATTGTGATCAATGGGCAATATCCGGAGGGGTTGCCTGCAATTCTGAGATCCGAAACCGATTGAAAAAAGTGACCGAGCAGAAAAGATCTGATCTTTATATTCCATCCCCCAAATTCTGTACCGACAATGCTGCGATGATCGCTTATGTAGGAGAATATTATCTTTCCCATGGAGTTGTCTCTGATTTTTCACTCAATGCAAAGGCGTCTTAAACTTCATGATCAAACCAGAGATTTCTTTTATCCATCCCACAGAACTTCAGAAAAAATACTCCTTTCTTGCGAATAAAAGATTGGGACAGCATTTTTTGGTTCATCGTCCCATCCTCGAAACGATTACCCGCAAAGCTTTGGAATCCAAGCCGCACACCGTTTTGGAAGTGGGGCCAGGGCCGGGAACTTTAAGCCAGCTGATTGCCCCACAAGTCGATCGGCTTTTGTTGATTGAAAAAGACAATCAATTCAAACCTCTTTTGGAAGAGGTGATTCTACCGCTCGGAAAGGTTGAAATCAGAATCGAGGATTTTTTAAAAAGTAATCTGGAGAAATTGATTGATTCGAAAAATGATCAACCGGCGATCGCCGTTGGAAATCTTCCCTATAATGCCTCGGTTGCGATCTTAAAAAAATTATTAGAGCATCGGGCTCTCTTTTCCAGATTTTATCTGATGTTTCAGCGCGAAGTCGCCGATCGTTTGACGGCCAAACCTTCGACAAAAGCTTACGGTTCTCTCACGGTTTATTGCCAAATGTTAGCGGAGATGAAACTTGTTTTGCCGATTCCTCCATCCGCTTTTTCGCCTCGTCCCAAGGTAAATTCTGCGGTGGTAGAAATCATCCCTTTTCATTCTTATCGATATCCGGAAATTGATTTTGATCTTTTCGAACAGTTGATTCAAGCAGCGTTTAAAACGAGAAGAAAAACTCTTTTAAACAGTCTTTTATCTGAATGGTCAAAAGCGTTTAAAAAATCGGAGCTCGAAGAGATCTTGAAGAATATTCAAATAGATCCTCAACGACGAGGGGAAACGTTGAGCTTGGAAGAGTTTACTAACATTGCAGAATGTTTAAAGAATATGTTTTTTCCCTAGCCAAAAAAGTTTTATTTCGACTGTTCTTAACCCAATCTATTTTAAGAGAACGAAAC
>CAZSRQ010000080.1:0-10742 GCA_964609335.1 uncultured Pseudomonadota bacterium | reverse complement strand
TTTTCTGTCTCAATTTCTTTTGCGATCGTAAGTAATTCTTTTTAAATCTTCTTGATTTCATTTTTTGAGAGGATTTTCTGTTTGGTGAGCATTCGGGCATGGGCAATACTGCCGATAATTTCGTATCGCCAGAGCTGGTAATCGAACCCGATCGAGGCATTGAAGGCATCGACCTCTTTTAATGTTTTTTTGCTGAAACGACCGCCCCAGAGTTTTTTAGACATGAGATAACTGTTGGATAATTTGAAGTTTTTGGAAAAAGTGAATCAAACAAATAGTCGGATTTTGATAACAAGGATCGAAAAAATATGTCAAGGTAATAAAGGTTTTCTTGACAGATTCTGAAAAGTAGGATGATAATGCCTAACGCTCACCCAAATTTAAGATGATCAATAAATAAAACAAACCATTTGAAAACAGAAAAAATTCCTTAAATTCAGATATAACTTGAGAGAGAAATCCAAATCGTTTCAATCAATAAAAACCAAATGAAAGGAGATTAAAAGGTTGGGGATTTTTATATCCTGGTAGAAATGTTTTACCACTCTATTGTTTAATATGAAGTTTTCTTACTTCCTCCGTTTAGAATCAATTCTTTATTCAATACTTTAAAAACCCCAACTCTGTTTCGTTATGAATGACGAAAATAATACACCCAACGATTACAAATCACGACGGCCACAGGCTCGTCGTCCCCATCCATCCCGCAGGCAGGAGACTTCTGAAAATGTGAACGATGCTGCCAATTCTTCCAATTACGAAGAAGAGAATGGTCAAAATAATCATTCACAAAGTTCTGCTCCGCAGGGCGAAATCATGAATCTGAAAGATCTGAAAGAGAAAAAAATCAATGAAATGATTCAGCTCGCCAAGGACCTCAAGGTCGAAGGCGCCGCCGGAATGAAGAAGCAGGAATTGATTTTTGCCATTCTGCAGCAGCAGACCGAAAGAAATGGAATGATTTACGGAGAAGGAGTTTTAGAAACTCTTCCTGATGGATTCGGTTTTCTTCGGGCTCCCGATTACAATTATCTTCCAGGTCCCGATGATATTTATGTTTCACCTTCGCAAATTCGGAGATTTAGTCTGAGAACCGGGGATACGGTCTCCGGGCAGATTCGTCCTCCGAAAGAGGGGGAAAGATATTTTGCGCTTTTAAAAGTTGAAAAGGTAAACTTTGAAAACTCGGATGCGAACCGAGATAAAATTTTGTTCGACAACCTGACCCCTCTCTATCCCGATGAAAAATTGAATATGGAGCATGATCCGAAAAATTTTACCACCCGGGTGATTGATCTGATGACTCCGATTGGAAAAGGGCAGAGAGCGTTGATTGTTGCGGCTCCGCGAACCGGTAAAACCGTCATGATGCAGAATATCGCAAATGCGATTACGACGAATCAACCGGAAGTGGTTCTGATTGTCCTTCTCATTGATGAGCGACCGGAAGAGGTGACCGACATGCAACGTTCCGTCAAGGGAGAGGTGATTAGTTCTACTTTTGATGAACCTGCTTCCCGTCACGTTCAGGTGGCCGAGATGGTTCTTGAGAAAGCAAAACGTCTTGTCGAACATCGTAAAGATGTCGTGATTCTTCTCGATTCGATTACCCGTTTGGCACGAGCCTACAATACGGTTGTTCCCCCTTCCGGAAAAATTCTTTCTGGAGGTGTTGACTCGAATGCGCTTCATAAGCCGAAACGGTTTTTCGGAGCAGCGAGAAATATCGAAGAAGGTGGATCTTTGACGATTATTGCCACCGCCCTCATCGATACCGGAAGTCGAATGGATGAAGTCATTTTCGAGGAGTTCAAGGGAACCGGCAACTGTGAAATCCATCTCGATCGAAAACTGATGGAGAAAAGAATCTTTCCTTGTATCGATATCAACAAGAGTGGAACCCGTCGCGAAGAGTTGCTTTTACCTGAGAGTGTTCTCAATCGTGGCTGGATTTTGAGAAAACTGCTCGCTCCGCTCAATGTGGTCGACTCGATGGAATTCCTGATTGATAAAATGGGAAGTGCCAAAAAGAATATCGACTTTTTAGATTCAATGAACCGATAGTTTTTTAATTTAGACGATAGGAGTGTGCAGAAGCAGACTCCTATTATCTTATAAAAAGGAGAAAATCTATGAGACGGGGAATATTCGTTGTTCTGTTTTTCAGCTTGATCGCTCTTTCTTTTCCTTTGAGAGCAGCCGATTTGAGTGAACAGGCAGTTGCCGATGCGGTAAAAAGTTTTAGCGCGGAGATTCAATGCGGACCGAATAGCCAAGATGTCTGGCGACTCTGGTGCCCGGTCACTCTTCTCGGTAAAACCGCTTTTTCCGCGCCTTCTGCTCCAACCACTTTGGTTGGAATTTCAATGTCTCTTCACCAGAATGCGAAAGTGATTCCTGCACTTCAGCAAACAACTGATTTGGCGGTTTTAACCTTGAGCTCCGGTTCAGCGAAGGTGACCGATTTGCGTCCTTCCAATGAACAGGAAAAACAGGAATTGATTCAGGTTTTGATGTCACTCTCGACCAGTTTAAAAGGAATGAGTAAAAAAGATCCAATCCCAGTAACTTCGGGGCTTGCCGATTTTCTGAAAGGTGAAAATTCAAAATCGGGAAATTCTTATAAGGTGGATAAAAATTCTGCGGTTTATAGTGCTAAACTCCCGACAAGAATTTACAAGGTGCCGAATCCGGTTTATGGGGATGCGTATGTCGCTGTAGAGCAGGCAGCCGATGGACTTGCCATTTCGATTTTTCCGACGGTTGGATATAAGGCAAAATAAATATCCAGAAAACAGAATCCAGAAGACAGGACTCAGGAGTCAGATTTTTTACATTCCTGTTTTTTATTCTGTCTTCTGACTTCCGTCTTCTGGATTCTAAATTTTATGAGATTACTTTTCTTGGGTGGAGTTCGAACCGTGACCGGTTCGATGCATGTTCTTGAAATTGGAAATGAGCGGATTTTGCTTGAATGCGGGCTATTTCAGGGGCGTCACAAAGAAGCTTACGAAAAAAACAGTATTTTACCATTTCCCTTCGATCTTCAATCGATCGATTCTGTTCTTCTTTCCCATGCCCATATTGATCATTGTGGAAATCTTCCAACCCTCGCTAAAAAAGGTTTTCAGGCGAATATTTTTTCAACTCCGGCGACACGCGATTTGTGCTCGGTGATGTTGATGGATGCGGCTTATATCCAAAAACAGGATGCCGAATATATCAATCGTCACGAACTCTATGATCAGGAGATGGGGCCAGTCCATCCGATCTATGATGAAGAGGATGTCGTTCAGGCGATGACACAATTTGTCTCGATTGATTATCATCGTTCCTTCAAGATTTCCCCCAGTGTAAAAGCCTCCTTTATCGATGCAGGGCATGTTCTCGGATCGGCCATTGTGGTTTTGGAAGCATCGATTAAAGGGAAAAAAACGAGAATCGGTTTTTCGGGAGATTTGGGAAGAAGAAGCATGCCGCTCATGCGGGATCCTGAAATCCCCAAAGATCTCGATTATCTCATTCTGGAAAGTACGTATGGCGACCGATTGCATGATCCGATCGACACGATGAAACATGAATTGGCTCGCGTCGTGAATGAAACCTATCAGAGAAAAGGTAAATTGATCATTCCTTCTTTCGCGCTCGAGAGAACCCAGCTGCTTGTTTTTACACTTCATCAACTGACGAAAGACAAATTGATTCCTGAAATTCCGATTTATGTCGATAGCCCTTTATCAATTTCCATTACTGATATTTTTAAATTGCATCCCGATTGTCTCGATGCGGAAACGAGAAGTTTTATCGAGAAAAACGGCGATCCTTTCGGCTTCAAGAATCTCGTTTATCTGACCGACAGCGAATCGAGTCGTGCCCTGAATTACAAATCGGAGCCGATGATTATCATCTCCGCTTCCGGAATGTGCGAAGGGGGGCGAATTGTCCATCATCTTCGAAACAACATGGAGAATCCGAATAATACGATCCTCATCATCGGTTATCAGGCGCAGCATACGCTGGGTAGACGTCTCGTCGAGAAAAGAAGACGGGTCCGCATTTTCGGGGTTGAAAGGGATTTGAATGCGCGCGTTGAAATTATCAACTCGTTTTCAGCGCATGCCGATAAAACAGAACTGATCGAGTTTGCCGAGGCTTGTGGAAAACGGTTAAAGGGGATTTTTATTGTTCATGGAGATGAAGAACAGTCGCTTGCCTTGGCAACGACTCTTCAAGGACATGGATTTCAGAATGTCGTCGTCCCGACTTTAAAACAGTTTATTGAGCTCGAAAGTTGATCATTACCCATCGCCTGTCAAAAGAGTGACCGTTGATTCATTTCCCTTTCTTCTTTTCTTAACACGCTTTTCTGCCAATTTTCCCCAATCCCCTAAGAGTCTTAAATCCTTTTTCCCAAAGCAGAGTGGCAGGAGAATTGCTTTTCTTAGCTGATAGAGAGCGAAGAAGGCTTTGCAATATTTTTCAAAAAAAGTCTCTCTTTGTAAAAGGGAGGTAAAGATGAATAGAAGATTATGGGGATTTCTTGTTTTGCTTTTTATGGGAATATTGGGAACCAGCTTGGGTTACAGCTATACCTATTATGATTACACAGCTCCTGCCAGTGGTCTCGATTCAATTTTACAACCTTTGAGTAGTGGATGCGCCCTGATTTTCCCCTCACGAAGAGATACGAGAACCTCGATTTTTCTGTTTCTCTGGGTTGGACCTTTGGCGATTATTATCTGGAAATGGATTCGGCATAAAACGCAGCGATGGTATTGATTTTAATCTTTAAAGAAAAACCCCGTTCTTGCCCCCTGTTTTATAAAATTTGTCCGGCGTATTGGTTCACAGTGATGTTGACAATGCTCAATGCCCCGGCACTTACAGAGGCAAAGTAGGCGAGAGTTCCATTTCCAGAACTATCCGTCAAAATATCGATTCCGTAGGCTCCCAAACCGCTCAAAACAGAGACTCGTGTGGCCGAATAGCTGGACAGGTCGGCTGATACATCGACCACAGCCAGATCTCCTGTCGATTGGGTAATGGTTCCGACGACGCGACTATCGGACAAATTTGCTGCTGCCACCTGTGCGACGGCACCAGTTAGAATGGTACTGGTGGTAACCGGCTGGCCGGCTGCGGGAGGGGTGATCGCCGTGCCAATCAGAGTGCTTGTGTTGGGGGTTGTCACATTAAAATTAAAAATTAAAATTTCATTGGTGTTCGGATCAATCAGGAAAAGAACGGTTCCGTTGGCGTTTGTGCTGCTGGCCAAATCGCTCGATTTCGAGGTGGCGTCAAAGGAAACGGCCGGAATCGTCAAATCTTGGGTGTTGATGACTGAGATAGAATTTCCTCCAAAGGATGAGACAAAAAGCCGGTGAACGGTAGTATTGATCCCCATTCCTTGTGGGGTCGGGTTCACGGTCAAAGGGGAACCTGCTTTTTCAGTTCCGGCTGATACATCGTAAGCTCTCACAATTCCATCACTGCTGTTGGAAACAAAAACGGTGCTTGTCGTCGGATCGATCGCCAATCCTCCCAAAATATCGGATTGATCTGCTGCGGTGTTTGCTCCGACGATCATGGGAGAAAATGAAACCGTTCTCAATCCATTGGTTGAATCATAATCGAGCACTGTGATTTGATTTCTTGGAACAGGACCATTTCCAATAATGAAAATTCGGGTCACTCCGCTTCCAAGATTCAGGACGGCAATATCCTGGGGGAGTTGCGGAAGTTGAATTGCGCTATTCTGGTTCAGCAGTGGTTGTCCTGTCACAATCGTATTGTTGGTCAGGTTGATCAGCGACAAACTGTTATTTTGGGAGTCGACAACAAAGAGGCGGCTATTCGTTTGATCGATTGAAACAGATTTGGGAGAGCCTAAAACATTGGGGGGGCCATTTTGGGCTGTGCAGGCAAACAGAAAAAAGAGAAAAACTAAAAGGGCTGGGAGTTGATTTTTCATTTTGGATTTCATGGGATAAAAAATTAGGGATAACTTCCGACAACCGATAAAGTGGTTCCGTTGATAATCGAAATATTATTCGTGTTTAAATTGAGCACATAGATATAGGCAGTTCCGTTAAAATGACCGACACTGATTGCAAAAGGGTTGAATCCCTGGTTGACCCCAACAGGTAATCCTGTCGTCAAAGGAATTCTTGCGAGTTCGACAAGATCAGTAGTGTTGATGACAGAAACTTCATTGTTTTGAGCCATCGTGACATAGGCTCGATTGTTGGCTCCATCGGTAGCTACTTCATTGGGAAAATTCCCCAAAGGGATCGATTTTTTTAGAATAGTTGCCAGTTGAACGGTTTGTGGATTTCCATCGACTGCCGGAAGGGCTGGATCAGCAAACACCAAAAGAGAAGGGGGATTGTCTTCAACGATATAAATATTATTGGTATCACTGGCGATTCCGATCGTGGAGTTGGTGCCAGCAACAATGTAGTCGACGGAATTATTGGTTCCGGTTGTCAGAGGAACCGCCTGATTGGGGGGTGGAATTTGCGATTTGTTTAAAATAAGAACCGGCCCCCCTTCATTGCTGACATAAAGATAATTTCCAGAGGGGGAGATCGCCATTTGTCGTGTGTTGACCGTATTTGGAATCGAACCATCACTGACCAGGATATTAAAACTTACTTCGGTTCGACTCGACAAGTTTGAAAGCAGAAAAGAGTCGAGAGATTGCTGGTTGACGACGAAGAGATTGGTTCCGTCAGAGGCGATTCCGAAAGGATTGCTGCCGGTTTCAAATTGCTGATAAGTCAAATAATTGGGGGAAGCTTCATCAATATTGATTTTCAAAATCTGGTTGTTGTTGCTCGTGGAAGGTTGATTCAGGCGATTCGTGACATAAAGATATTTTGCAGTCGTGTCGAGGTAGGCTTGTCCTGAAAAATTGGGTAGCGAAGCGGCCCGCATCACCTGTGGCGCAACCGGATTGGATAAATCAAAAACGATCAATGAACCATTGGAGTATAGAACCGTGTTGTCTGAGTTGATCAAGTATCCCCGTTTGTTTACTTCGTCGATCGCCATCTCGATCGGCTGATTGATGATCGGCGGGGTGACGTTTAAAGGGGTTGGTTGAAAAATCGATGGACCGGCGCAATTTGTGAATGAGAGTGTGGAAAAAATGAAGAGAAATAGTAATAAAGTGTTATAAAATATCCCCTTCGAATACTTCAAATAATTGAATGGGAGAAAATGACTCTTTGTTTTGTTCTTAAAAATCATAGTAACTTTAACGGTTTGATAACGATAATAAATAGATAAAAAGCCTATTGGCTGGCGATTATTACTATTATTTTAAAGAGAAAAGGAAGCGGAAATTATGATTTATCAATTTTTTCTATTCGGGGAGCTGACGGAGTAAATAATCGCAGAATCTGCTAAATCCTGGAGGAATCCCTTGGTACTGAATTTGGAGAGCTGCCATTCATCAAAAGAGGGCTTTAAGATTTTGATAAGCCTGTTTATTCGTAGTGTGTCCAGAGTCGGATCACTTTTACGATTTTTTCCTTTTTAAGAACCTGATAAACCAACCGATGCTGAATGTTGATTCTACGAGAGAATGCACCGGTTAAATCTCCCACCAGTTTTTCATAGGGGGGAGGATTTTGGAAAGGGTTCTTAATCAAGATTTTTAAAAGCTTTTCTGCCTGGGGACGAAAGCCGGCGGCGTTCAATTTTTTCGCGTCTTTTTGAGCCTGGTTTGTATAGATCACTTTCCACATTTTACCACTTTAATTTCGTTGAACATTTTTTGATGGTGGTTTTTATCCCTTTTTGAATGGATGCCCTCATTCCCGGAATAGAGGTAAGATAAAGAGTTTCCTGAATTGCCTGCCAGTCTTCTTCTCCCACGAGAACCGCATTGGAACGCTTTCCTGTA
Source organism: uncultured Pseudomonadota bacterium (assembly GCA_964609335.1). Taxonomy (GTDB): domain Bacteria; phylum UBA10199; class UBA10199; order JADFYH01; family JADFYH01; genus CAZSRQ01. Next base: position 2,833 of record CAZSRQ010000080.1, on the reverse strand, counting down.
ATGGTGATGGGAGAGTGGGATTCTGTCACTTCATCGAGTAAACCATAAAGTTTTGTTCTTGCTTCACTTGCAGTTAAAGTGGCCATAAAGATCTCCTCTTTTAGGAATAGCGTACGCTATATCGTACGTATAGTCAAGAGGTATGGCGGCGTCAGGCCGTGGCAGATCCCTTCACCCCTTCTTCCTTCAAAGCAGCTTGAGCAGCGGATAAGCGGGCAATCGGCACTCTAAACGGTGAACAACTCACATACTCCAATCCATTTTGATGACAAAATTCGACGGATCGTGGATCTCCTCCATGCTCACCACAAATTCCGAGCTTGATCTCTGGTTTTACTTTTCTTCCGAGCTCAACCGCGATTTTAATCAGTTTGCCGACTCCAACCTGATCGAGTGTGACGAACGGATCATCCGAAAATATTTTTTTATCGACATAAAAGGGTAAGAATTTTCCGGCATCATCCCGGGATAATCCATAAGTAGTCTGTGTCAAATCGTTGGTGCCGAAGGAGAAAAAATCGGCCGACTTTGCTACTTCATCGGCAGTTAATGCGGCTCGTGGCAATTCAATCATCGTTCCGATCAGATATTGAAGTTCGATTCCTTTTTCTTTCATCACCTGGTGACAGACTTTTTCGCAAACTTCGCGAAGAAGGGAAAGTTCTTTGACATCGGCGACGAGAGGAATCATGATTTCAGGGATGATTTTGAATCCTTCTTCCTTGGCAAGTTCACACGCTGCTTCGATAATAGCTCGGGTCTGCATTTCGTAAATTTCCGGATAGGTGACTCCGAGCCTGCATCCCCGATGGCCGAGCATCGGGTTGAATTCTTTCAACGATTCGAGTTTCATTTTCAGACGATCGGGAGAAATATCAATCAGTTTTGCCAGATGTTCGATCTCTTCTTTGGTGTGCGGCAAAAATTCATGTAGGGGAGGATCGAGCAGCCGAATCGTGACCGGCAGATCTTTCATCTCCCGGAAAATCCCCTTAAAATCACTTTTCTGCATTGGCAAAATTTTCTTGAGTGCTTTTTCTCTTCCTTCGCGGTCATCGGCCACAATCATTTCGCGAACCGCCTCGATTCGGTCGGCATCAAAAAACATATGTTCGGTTCGGCAAAGTCCGATTCCCTCTGCTCCAAATTGGCGGGCGACTTTTGAATCGTGCGGAGTATCGGCATTGGTTCGGACTTTTAATTTTCTGAATTCATCGACCCATTTCATGAGAGTGGCGAAATCGCCGGATAAGATCGGTGAAACGGTCGGAACTTCTCCCAAAATCACTTCACCGGTAGTTCCATCGAGCGTCAGCCAATCTCCCTTTTTGACGGTTTTTCCGCTGAGCTGAAATAACTGTTTGTCATAATCGATTTGCAATTCTCCACATCCGGAGACACAGCATTTTCCCATTCCTCTCGCCACGACAGCCGCATGAGAGGTCATTCCGCCGCGAGCGGTGAGAATTCCTTCAGCGATGTTCATTCCATGAATATCCTCGGGAGAGGTTTCGACCCGAACTAAAATCGCTTTCTCTCCTTTTTTAGCAAGAATTTCAGTTTCTTCCGCAGAAAAGGCGACCCGTCCTACCGCCGCTCCCGGTGAAGCGGGGAGCCCTTTTCCCAAAACCTCTTTTTTTGCCTTGGGATCTAGGGTGGGGTGAAGAAGCTGGTCGAGCTGGCCTGGATCAATCCTCAAGATCGCCTCTTTTTTGCTGATCAATCCTTCCTGAACCATATCCGATGCGACTTTGATCGCGGCTCCCGCAGTTCTTTTCGCATTGCGGGTTTGAAGCATCCAAACTTTTCCCCGTTCAATGGTAAACTCGACATCTTGCATATCGCGATAATGTTTTTCGAGTTTTTGATAGATCGATTCCAGGGTTTTATAACAATCCGGCAACACTTCTTCCATCGAGGGTAGTGTCGATTTGTTTCTCTTTTTCCCTTCAAGATTAATCGGCTGGGGAGTGCGAATTCCGGCGACCACATCTTCTCCCTGGGCATTGACAAGAAATTCGCCGTAGAAAAATTTCTCTCCAGTCGAAGGATCGCGGGTAAAGGCAACTCCGGTGGCGCAGGTTTCACCCATGTTTCCGAAGACCATTGCCTGGATATTCACAGCAGTTCCCCATTCGGCCGGGATCGAATGAATTCGGCGATATTCAATCGCCCGTTTGTTCATCCACGATTTGAAAACAGCACTGATGGCGCCCCAGAGCTGTTCCCACGCATCTTCCGGGAATGCTTTTCCGGTTTCATGCAGAACCAGTTGTTTGAATTGAGTGACTAGATTTTTCCAATCTTCTGCCTTTAATTGAGTGTCGAGTCTGACTCCCAATTTTGCCTTGGTTTGATCAATTAAATGTTCGAATTTTTTTCTTTCAACCCCCAAAACAACATCGGAGTACATCTGGATAAAACGGCGATAACTATCGTAACCGAATCGTTCATCTTTTGAATCGGCAATAATCCCCTGAACCGTTTGATCGTTCAACCCGAGATTCAAGATGGTATCCATCATTCCGGGCATGCTCGCTCGGGCACCGGATCTAACCGAAACAAGAAGCGGATTGTCCGGATCACCAAATTTTCGTTTCATCGTCTCTTCAATTTTTCCCAAATTTTGTCGGATTTGTGTTTCGAGTTCGGCAGGATATTCGCCATTATTTTTATAATATAACGTGCAAACTTCGGTGGTGATGGTGAATCCGGGAGGGACTGGAATCCCCAAATGATTCATCTCGGCAAGATTTGCCCCTTTGCCGCCGAGCAGGTTTTTCATCTCGGCACTTCCTTCAGCCATTCCGGCTCCAAAAAAATAGGTATATTT
>CAZSRQ010000079.1:0-10888 GCA_964609335.1 uncultured Pseudomonadota bacterium | reverse complement strand
TTAGGAGAGGAGCGATCCGGTTATTTAATTGCAGATAAAGGTTATGATTCAGATCAGTTTATTGAGTTTCTCAAAGAGAGAGGGATTCTTTAATCAGTTTTAAGAAAAGTTACTTCTCTTCTTTCTTAAATAAAAGCTGGGTGATTCTCCGATTTTTTACTTCAAGGACTTTGAGGATGTAAGGGGAAACCGTTAAAGAATCTCCCGGCTTGGCAAGACGCCCTAATTGATGAATGCAATATCCTCCGATGGAAATATTTGTTTCATCATGAAGTGCCAAATCGAGTGCCTGCTCTACTTCTCGAATTGTCGCCAAACCGTTCACGAGAAAAGTGTCGTCGGTCTGTTTAAAAATTTTCGGTTGTTCGAGATCAAATTCATCCTGAATTTGTCCGACTAATACTTCAATCACATCTTCTAAAGTAACAAGCCCGGTAATAACTCCAAATTCATCGACCACCATCGCCATATGAATTTTTTTCGATTGAAATTCTCTAAGAAGTTGATCGACCGGTTTTTGTTCGGGGATAAAAAGAATCGGCCGCTTTAAATCGTAAAGATTGATCAGATTGTCGTCATCTTCGAGTTTCCAGATGATATCCTTGATATTGACCAGTCCGATTACCCGCTCAAGATCGTTTTCGCAGAGCGGAAAACGGGTATGACCCGACTCTTTTGCCAGTTCGAGATTTTCTTCAATCGATTTTCCGAGCAGGACAAAAACGATATCTTGCCTTGGAATCATGATCTCTCTGGCGGTTCGATGACTAAACTCGAAAACATTTTCAAGAAGGGATGCTTTTCTTGGGGACAACTCCCCCTCTTCATAGGAATCTTCCAGAATCAGGCGAATTTCTTCCTCGGTGTGCGCTTCTTCTTGGGGGATATTTTTCAATCCCACGGATCGAATGATAAAGTTGGTAAGAAGATTCAACAAAGTCAAAAAAGGGTAAAAAAGCCAATAAAAAAATCTCATTGGCAAGGCGGTTGCCAAAAGGATTTTTTCCGCTTTTTGAATCGCCAGCTGTTTTGGAACCAACTCTCCCAAAACCAGATGAAGCAGACTGATCAATAAAAATGCGAGAACAAAAGCAATTCCGTGAACGGTTGATTCGGCCAAATGAAAAATTCTGAAAAAAGGTTCTATCAATTTCGCAAAGGCCGGTTCTCCCAACCATCCCAAACCGAGACTGGCCAAAGTAATTCCCAATTGGGCGGCGGAGAGATAATCGTTGAGATTCTGCACAATCGTATAGGCCCAGTTGGCCAAAAGCCCCCCTTTTTCTTGAAGAGTTTCAAGGCGGGTCGCTCTTATTTTGACCATGGCGAATTCAGCAGCGACAAAAAAGCCGTTGAGGAAAACGCAGAAAAGGGCAATAAATATATACATCAGGGAAAAGTTTTCGGTCAGATGAAATATCGGCATAATTGAATAAAGAACACAGAAGTCAGAAAACAGAAGACAGAATAAAAAATCCTTCTTCTGATTTCTGACTTCTGTATTATTTGCTGAGGGATTTTCCTGTCAAAATCAAATAAAGTAAAGGAACTATTACAACTGATTCTTGGGAAGTTTTCCTGATTGCAAGTTTAAAACTATTCTACTATCTCTCTTCTTTTTTAGATTAAATGAAAAAAAAGTCCTTTACCGCTCTATTCATCTCCTCTTTCTTACTGAACCCCATTTTTTTACAAGCAAAAACTAATGAGAACCCTCTTGAAAAAGTGAATCAGTTGGTTCAGCGGCAGACAGGTCAGAAAATTTTTTCCAGGGAAGAGGAATTCAATCCCGAAAAAAAAGGTCAAAAAAGTTTTACTCTCCAAGAGGCAATGCATTGGGCTCTGGAGAGCAATCCTTCTGTGCGACAATCTCTTCAGGAGGTGATGATATCCAAAGGAGAAGCGAGACAGCAAGCACTTCCTGAAAACCCAGAAGCATCGATTAGTCTTGGTTTTGCCCATGATGATCCAGGAACGGTTCTCCCCCATATCATCGCCAACCAAAATATCCTGGATTTTTATTTGTCGACTCTCCGAAAACGGGCTGCCCTCTCCCAACTCGAAGAGAAAAAATTGAAGACAGCCCATGAGATCATCGATCTTATCACCCAAGTCAAAAAAACTTTTTATACGCTCCAGGCTTTACAACAGTTTCAGGATCAACTGCGTCAAATCGTTCAATCGACCCAAATCACCGCCTCTCTCTCGGAAAGACAGTTCAAGGCTGGAAATGTCAATTTGATCGAACTCAACGGACAAAAACTGCTTTTGGAACAGACAAAAATTGAGCTGGCTCGCAGCGATACGGAACTGAAAGTGGCGCAATCGAAACTGGCTGAACTGCTCGGTCATCCAGAATTCAGTCATAAAATTTCAGTTCAGAAGCGATTGCCTTCTATTCCAAAAAGAGAACTTTCCTATCTCTCCCTGGAAAAAACCGCTCTTTCGAATCGGCTGGATCTGACCGCAATGCGGCAAAAAAATGATACTCTCAACCGAAGCTATCACCTCGCGAAATGGGAAGGGTTTCCGAAAATAAATTTGGGGGTAGAATCCGATACAGAAATTGAGGGAGGAACCCGAACCGGCCCAGAGCTTGGATTGCAAATCCCCCTTTTTAATCGCGGTCAGGGATCGAAAGAAAAAGTGAAAGCTGAAATCATTCAAAATCAATATGCGATCACGGCGATGGAAAATCATATTCGACAAGAAATCAAAGAGTCTCTGGCCAGATTGTCCCAGGCTCGCGGGATCGCTCTTCGCTATCAGGAAAACATTCTTCCACTCCTCAATAAAACGCTCGATGAATCCCAGCTCCATTATAATTTTATGCTGAAAGGAACCTTTGATCTTTTTCAGGTGAAACGGGAAGAGATGAGATCGCGTCGTGAATATTTGGAAGCGGTTCGGGATTATTGGATAGAATTTGCCCATCTCGAAAAATTGGTCGGGGGAAATCTTGATCCCATCCAGGAGAAAAAATGATCAGAAAAAAACTTGTTTTTATTTCACTGTTCTCTCTATCTCTCGGAACGGCTCTTTCCTGTCAGAGAGAAAACCGTTCCCCTTCTTCCCATACTCTTCAACCCGCCGCTTCTTCAAAGATTGGGCAGGCAGAGAGTTATCATCCGGTCACCACTCCCAATGGAACCACCCTCGAATGGAAAATGGTCGATGGAGTCAAAGAGTTTCGTTTAATCCTTGAAGAAATTAATTGGGAGATCGCCCCAGGGATGAAAATCAGGGCATGGGGATACAATGGACGAACGCCCGGCCCGACTATTGAAGCGGTAGAGGGAGATCGTGTTCGAATATATGTCACCAACCAATTAAAGGAGCCGACCGCTGTTCATTGGCATGGATTGATTCTTCCGAGCGGTATGGATGGAATCAAGGGGTTGAACCAAAAAGGAATCGAACCGGGAGATACTTTTATGTACGAGTTTACTCTCAAACAGCATGGAACCCAGATGTATCATTCTCATGGCGATGAAATGGTGCAGATAGGGTTGGGGGCAATGGGATTTTTTATCATTCATCCCAAAAAACAGGAGCATAAAATTGATCGGGATTATGCGATTTTTCTCAATGAATGGTCGGTTCCTCCCGGAACTTCTAGACCCAATCCAAATATCATGACCGATTTCAATCTCTTTACTTTTAATAGCCGCGCGTATCCTGGAACTAAGGCACTGGTTGCCAAAACAGGAGATCGAGTCCGCCTGCGGTTTGCCAATGCGGGACAAGAATCCCATCCAATCCATCTTCATGGACATAACTTTAAAATAGTCGCAACAGACGGGGGAGACGTTCCAGAATCAGCTCAATATCCTGACACAACCGTCGTGGTTTTTCCTGGCCAGACCCGCGATGTCGAATTCATTGCCAATGCAGGAGACTGGGCTCTTCACTGTCATCGACGGCATCATCCGATGAATGCGATGGAGCACAATCTCCCGAATATGCTGGGAGTGAGTCAGAAAGGGTTGGAGAGCAAAACCAGAAAACAGATTCCTGGATATATGGCGATGGGAGAGCATGGAATGGAAGAGATGACAGAAATGCAGATGGAAGGCCCCAAAAATACTCTACCGATGATGACTGCCGACGATGGCCCATTCGGCTCCACCGGAATGGGTGGAATGTTTACCATTTTGAAAGTAAGAGACGAGTTGAAAGAGGGGGAAGATCCGGGGTGGTATAAAAATCAGCCGGGAACTGTGGCCGACTCGATCCACAAGAAAATGTTATCTCCAGAAACAAAATCGAAAAAAACTGAAAAAGAATAGAAAGAAAGTGGGGATAACATCAGAATGTATCTGGGTTGTGCAAGAAATCTATTTAAAATTTTTCTGTTTGAAAGAAATCAGGAAGTGACTCATTTTCGATTCTGGTTCATGAATCAAAAACAAAAAAAATCCTCCGCCAATTCGTTAGCGGAGGAATGAAAGCTGTTTAAATACTAGATCTCTTGCGTAAATCATCCAAAATGACCCTTCGACAAGCTCAGGGTGTCCCAATTGGGTAAAAGCGGGACATGGTGAGCGTAGTCGAACCATCAATTTGGATTTACGCAAGAGATCTACTAAATTAGAAGATGAGACGCCGATTAAGATCCAAGATCGCATTTAAAACCACTACGATTGCATGCATCTAAAATTTTGTCGGCATTGGTTTTTGCTTCATCGAAATTAACCACCCCTTTGCCGGTATTATGATCAACGGTGCAACTGGTCACCCCCTCGACTTTTTTAATACTCCCCTCAATTTTTGCAGCGCACATGGAGCAGGTCATTGTCTTGATATCGAGATTGATTGTCTTCGCAAAAAGCGGAGTCACTTGTGTGAAAAGGATAAAAGCAACCAATGCAAATAAAATGTTTTTTTTCATCATTGTCTCCTTATTGTTTTAAAGACATCTATTTTAAGACTTCAGTTAGTTGCAACGCCCCCAATAAATAAAAAGGCCTACAGACGATCTCTATAGGCCTTTTATAGCTTTTAAAAGCAAAATAATTAAGCAATTTCTTATGCTTCTTCTGTTTTAATTCGCATGCCGTAAAAAGAGCGCCAGACGAATATAAGCGAGATGGCAAAGAAAACCCCGGACAAAATGGCACTCGTTTGACGGCTCATTTCGATGGCAAGCTCCACGGCGAGCAGACCGAAAAGAGTGGTGAACTTGATGATCGGATTCATTGCCACTGATGAGGTATCTTTAAAAGGGTCACCGACTGTATCTCCGACCACAGTAGCGGCATGGAGAGCACTCCCTTTTTCTTTCAATTCTACCTCGACAATCTTTTTGGCGTTATCCCAAGCTCCTCCGGCATTTGCCATAAAGATCGCCTGAAAAAGACCGAAAAGCGCAATAGAAATCAGGTAGCCTATAAAAAAGTACGGCTCTAAACAGGCAAAAGCAAGGGTGCTGAAAAAGATCGTCAGGAATATATTAAACATCCCTTTTTGAGCATATTGGGTACAAATTTCGACCACTTTTTTACTATCTTCGACCGAGGCTTGGGTGCTCCCTTCCAGCTTGATGTTTTTCTTGATGAACTCAACCGCCCGGTAAGCTCCAGTAGATACCGCTTGAGTGGATGCTCCGCTAAACCAGTAAATGACGGCACCTCCAGTGATCAATCCCAAAAGAAACGGCGGATGTAAAAGCGAGAGTTTATCAAGGGAAGCGGTGAGCCCTTGAGTGAGAATCACGATGATCGAAAAAATCATGGTGGTGGCACCGACGACCGCTGTTCCGATTAAAACCGGCTTTGCAGTCGCTTTGAAGGTATTTCCTGCCCCATCATTTTCTTCCAAAAGATGCTTTGCTTTTTCAAAGTTCACATCGAACTTGAAATCTTTTTTAAGATTTTCTTTGATGTTGGGAATTGTTTCAATGACCGAGAGTTCATAGACCGATTGGGCATTGTCAGTCACCGGGCCATAAGAATCGACGGCAATGGTGACTGGCCCCATCCCCAAAAAACCAAAAGCAACCAGACCAAAAGAGAATACAGGAGCTGCTTTCATAAGATCTGACAAACCTAGAGTGCTGATTCCATAAGCAGTTCCCATCAACACAACAATCAGGATTCCCATCCAGTAAGCACTAAAATTTCCAGCGGTTAATCCGGCAAGAATATTGAGAGAAGCTCCCCCTTCTCGTGAAGCGGTGACTACTTCCCTGACGTGAGCCGATTCTGTGGAGGTAAATACCTTGACAACTTCTGGGATTAAGGCACCAGCCAAGGTTCCACAGGTGATGATCGTCGAAAGTTTCCACCAGAGGGTTCCATCTCCCAAAGTCGGAATAATCAAATACGATATGATGTAGGTAACTGCGACCGAGACAATCGAAGTTAACCAAACAAGAGAAGTGAGCGGTTTTTCGAAATTCATTTTATCGACATTGCCATAGCGGGCTTTCGCAACAGACTCGTTCAATAAATAAGAAACGCCACTGGCAAAAATCATCATGATTCTCATGACGAAAATCCAAACGAGAAGTTGAACCTGAGTCATCGCTTCGGGAACCGCTAGAAGAATGAAAGTGATTAAGGCAACTCCGGTTACCCCATAGGTTTCAAATCCGTCGGCAGTTGGACCGACCGAATCGCCCGCATTATCACCGGTACAATCGGCAATAACTCCCGGGTTTCTTGCATCATCTTCTTTGATATTAAAAACGATCTTCATCAGATCGGAACCGATATCGGCAATTTTTGTAAAAATTCCTCCGGCAATTCGAAGAACGGAAGCTCCCAACGATTCACCAATGGCAAATCCGATAAAACAGGGGCCGGCATAATCATGAGGAACAAAAAGCAGAATGCAAAGCATCATCAACAATTCAATACTGATTAAAAGCATTCCGATGCTCATTCCGGCCTTTAAAGGGATGGCATAAATGGGATACGGTTTTCCCTGAAGACTGGCGAAAGCGGTGCGTGAGTTTGCAAAGGTATTGATTCGAATTCCAAACCAGGCGACTCCGTAACTTCCGGCGATTCCGATCAAGCTGAATAAGAGGATGATGGCCACTTTCATCGAATCAAAATGGCGTAAAAAACCAAAATAAATGACCATGATCGTTCCGATAAAAACTTGTAAGATCAGAAGAAATTTACCCTGGGTGGTCAGATAGGTTTTACAGGTTTCATAGATCAATTCAGAGATATCTCTCATCGATTGATGGACAGGCAATTTTTTGATTTGACTATAAACAATCAGTCCAAAAATTAAACCGAGAGCGCAGACCCCCAGCCCTCCCATTAAGAGAGCTCTGCCGGTATACCCGAGAAATGAGACCGATTCCAGATCGGGAAGAAGCAAATCAGCTTCGCTCGCATGAGCAGAGGGAGCGATGGCCAGCAAAATCAGGAATATCGGTATTAAATACAGAATTCCCTTTGAAAGCTTTTTGAAGCCTTCTTGTTTATTGAGTAAATTCATTAGACCATTCATGAACAGATCTCCTCCTTGAATAAGAGTTAAAAAATAATCGATATCGATGGATTAATTGCTAAAATTAAAAGGTGCAGCCTCATATCATGCTCTTTTATGGATGTCGACTATAAATCTTGAAGAAAAATAAAAAGCCCTATTGCAGTTTTAAACTGTAATAGGGCTTTCAAAATGCCTATGATTTAGAAATTACCTGTTTTTTAATAATCTCTTCGACCACCACCACTACCGCCACGGCCGCCTCTTCCACCACCGCCGCCACGTCGGTCTCTTCCACCACCGCCGAAACCACCACCGCCACCACCACCGAAAGAACGTTTTTCTTGTGGGCGAGCTTCGTTAACAACCAAAGTTCTTTCGCCTAAGGTGAAACCTTGAAGTGCGTCAATTGCAGCCTGAGCCTGTTCGTCTGTCGACATTTCGACAAAACCAAACCCTTTGGATCGTCCGGAAAAACGATCGTTAATGATTGAAACTGAAGTGACTTCTCCGTGCTTTGAGAATAAATCCCGAAGTTCATCATCAGTGGTTGAGTAAGGTAGGCTCCCTACATACAGTTTCTTTCCCATTTTCTATTTCCTCTTTTCACTAATCCCCTGTTTAGCAAGAGAGATTTTGTTTTAAAATCTTCCCTAAATAAACGTTGGCGATTAATAGACTTTCTCTTCCAATTGAAATTTGAAATCTTTAAGACCTGGAAGCGAGAATTAAAGATTTTAGCTTAATTCGCAGTTTGTAACCTAAAGAGAGAAAGATGAAAAGGCAAAAGTTGGGGTAGAGAGGAAAAAAAATGGATCAAAGAACCTCGGAAGATGCCCTAATCAATCAGCACAAAATCGATTTTTCTTTGTTCAATATTGATCTGGGTCAAGCGGATTTTCACCGGCATTCCAATCTTAAACTTTTTCTTAAGCTTCATCCCTATAAGTTCATGATGTTTTTCGTTAAATTGATATAGATCATCTGTGAGTGTTCGGAGGTGAACCAACCCTTCTACAAAGAAAGGGAGAAGTTCAACAAAAAAGCCGAATTTGGTGACACTCGAAATGACCCCTTCAAACTCCTGATCGATCTTGTCTTTCATAAACAAACAAACCTGAAGGTCTCTCACTCCCCATTCGGCCTGCATCGACTTTCTTTCCATTTTGGAACAATGGGCTGCTATTTCGGCCAATCTTTCCATTTCTTCTTCCGGACTTTTTCTCGATTTTTTTGGCACAGAAAAGAGCGATTGATGAATCAGGCGATGAATCACCAAATCAGGATAACGTCGAATCGGAGAGGTAAAATGGGTGTAGCTTTCGGAGGCGAGTCCGAAATGTCCGATATTTTCGGTGGAATAGATCGCCTGTTTGAGAGATCGGAGCAAGATGGTGTTGACTAGTCTCTCGTAAGGTTTTCCGCGAACCTCATTGACCAAAGAACCCAGATTTTTTGGCTTTATTTTTTCAACCACCGGGAGCGAATGTCCCAAATTATGAACCAGTATTTTAAAATCATTGATTTTTTCAGGATCGGGTCGTTCGTGTACCCGATAGATCATCGGCAAATCAAGTTTTTCCATATGTTCCGCGACTGCTTCATTGGCGGCAATCATGAATTCTTCGATCAACATATGCGCCTTGGTTCTCGGTGCCTTGATAATAGAGGTTGCTATCCCCTCTTCAACATCCAAAATGAACTCAGGTTCCGGAAGGTCAAAATCGATGCTCCCCCGCTTTAAACGTTTTGCCCGTAACAGTTCGAACAGTTCAAACGCTGTTTCCAAATGGGGAACAATGGAAGAATGCTCTGTTCGCAATTCAAGATCCTGATCGATCAGCATTCTTTTGACCTGCGTGTAGGTAAGTCTTGCAAAACTTTTGATGACGGCTTTGTAAAATTCGGTTTTTACAACCTCCCCTTTTTTATCAAAATGGATTTCGGCAACAAAAGAGAGCCGATTTTGATGCGGTTTTAGACTGCATAAATCGTTCGAAAGAATTTCGGGAAGCATCGGAATACATCGATGCGGAAAATAGACCGAGGTTGCCCGAGAATACGCTTCCTTGTTTAAGAGGGTCTGCGGAGTGACATAATGGGAAACATCCGCAATCGCGACGAAAAGCGTGAAACCTTCGGGTTGGCGTTTGACAAAAATACCATCGTCAAAATCTTTGGCATTTTCTCCGTCGATGGTGACAATCGGTACCTCTTTTAAACTGACCCGATCTTCAAAATCTTCTTTCAGTTGAGAGGCCAAAAGTTCCGATTCTTGAATCACCTCTTCCGGAAAAGTGGTGGGCAGATTGAATTCAGCCAAAATGATTTCAAGTTCGGTGTTCAACTCCCCCCGTTTTCCCAAAAGTTGAATGATCTCTCCCTTCATTTTTTTGTCTTTTTCGGGATATTGGGTAATCTCGGCGACCACCGCCTGTCCATCTTTGGCGTTCATGGTTTTGTCGGATGGAATCAAAATCGTGAGCGGTTTTCTCTGTTCTTCTGAAAAAACGTAGGCTCCCCGGTGGTCTTGTCGAAAATGTCCGACAATTTTTTTCTGGGCTCTTTCGAGAATCTGGATGATTTCTCCCTCGAGTTTTTTGTTTTTACGTTCCCCGGTAACAATTGCCTCGACCAGATCTCCATTCATTGCTCCCCTGATATGATAGGGTGGGATAAATACATCTTTGTGCCCTTTTTCGGTTGGGACTACAAATCCGTATCCATCAAAATGAAGTTGAAGTTTCCCTTGAAGGCTTTTTTTCTTTGATTTTTTTTGATTCTTCATGAAATAAACTCTTTTATATTGATCGGCTGTTGTTGTTCCTGATTTCAGACAGGAAATGAATTGAGGAGAGTTCATATCACATTTACAGAAAGTTAGGAGAAATAGTTTCTAAAAAGAAGGAAAAGGTTATGGCGATTCATTTGAGAGAAGATGATCCTTTTGCCGAATATTGCCCCAACTGTGGCCAATATTCGGGGGGAGAAGGTTTTTGTCCCAATTGTGGAACTGAAATTTATGATGAAGAAGGATTTGAAGAGTTTGATGAAGAAGGTGGGGATGATTCAGGGGAATAAGGATTAAAAAAGAAGAAGACAGGAAACAGAAGTCAGGAGACAGGAATCAGAAGTCAGAAGTTAGAAGTCATAAAGAATGATGATTTTATTCTCTCTTCTGTCTCCTGATTTCTGACTCCTTCTTTACCTAGGCGAGGGTGGCGGAATTGGTAGACGCACTAGATTCAGGTTCTAGCGCCGGCAACGGTGTGGGGGTTCGAGTCCCCCCTCTCGCATTTTAAAATAAAAAATGAATCCTTAGGTTCTATTGACAATTATTTTAGGAGGATGAGTGTTGATGCGAGATAGAGCATTCCGAGGTAGCTAAGAGTTGTTTTCTCGTATCGTGTCGCAATCCTCCGAAACTGTTTTAGTTTATTAA
>CAZSRQ010000078.1:0-11034 GCA_964609335.1 uncultured Pseudomonadota bacterium | reverse complement strand
TTCTTTGGCACACATTTCAATGTGCGATTTATATGGCAAGACTAATTTTTCAACAAAATCGATGCGCTCCGCCTTGTTTTGAAAAATATTTTTTAGAAACAGTTGATATTTGAATTTCAAAGGATCGAAAAAAATGTTTGATCCATCCTCGCTGACCGCCAAATCAGTAATAGGATCTGACTTAACGGTTTGGACAAGATGTTTATCAATCAAAATACGTGGCCATCCGGCATGTTTTTCCAGCGATACGGCATCGTTATAAGCACAACTGAATAGGAATGGCTGAGCTGATTCCAAGTTTGTTATGGAGTATCCATAACTGAGTCCGCCACGTATCGGCAGATAGAAAAGATATTTAAATGTTTTGAAATCTTCTGGATGAGTTTTGGTATTTATCGACTCATCAATGGCGCTGGATAAAAGAAAACAAGAAAATAAGAAAGCAGCACTTACATTTTGATCTGTGCAATCAATTGTGATGATGATGGAATCTGAAATTGCCAGTATCTGTGTACTTTTTATGAAGTCTGGAATGGTATCGTTTTTTTGCTCCTTTAGGGAAGCCAAGGCTTCTCTAATTCTACTGATGTATCCGTGATATAGCCCCAAGAAAGTATTAAAAAGATATTCCTGCGTTTCAGATTTCTTTTGTCTTGAAATAAATTGGTAGTACTTCTTGAAACCCCAGAAATCTAAAAAAATTACAAGCTGTTTATCATTACCCACTTACAATTTCCTCGTTTAATTATTTTTAGAAGAGACCCGGTATTGGCACAATTTACCTTTTGTTTCCCCCTCTCAGTCTCAAGAAAAAAGGGGGGACAAGTTACCCCCAAACTTTATCAGAACAAACAACACCTAATTTTTCAAAACCCTTCCTCAAAGGTTGATCTGTAAGCCGGATTCTGTCTGATCCTATTTTTTAGGTAGGATGAGATGATCATTTCTCTAGGCGTTGAATTGCTCCAACGCTCAAGCAACCTACCCATTCCACAAACTCAGATCGTCTGGATATCCGCAAACAATCTGAATCTCAGCCGAGCCAGCTTTTTATATCCCGAAGGATATCGGTGGAACCTATTTGGTCTTGCACCTCGTAGAGGTTACCTGATTTCACTACAGCATTCGTGGATACGAACCTGTACATTCTTTCTGTTGCCCTGTTCCTCACCTTACGGTGGACGGGTGTTACCCGCTACGATACTCTTTGGTGTCCGGACTTTCCTCTCCGGTTTTTCAACCCGAGCGACCATCCGATCAACCTTTGAGGAAGATTTTCAAAGAACTATGGGGGCGGCCCGACGGATAGCCCCTACAGGCGATTACCGCTCGTATATAATCTTATCCCCTTTTTGAATTTTATGTTTGGCAACAAATCCGGCATTGAGCTCCAGGGCAAAACGGTAGTAAGTTCCGGCTTCAATCAACTTCTCGGAAAAGGGAATGGTCTTTTCTGCAATCGCCACAATTCGCCTATCAGCGTTAATAAAGAGGATATCAAGAGGCAAGGGGGTATTTTTCATCCAGAACGGATTGACGGTATCCTGGTCAAAAACAAAGAGCATCCCCTCGTTTGTTCCCATCGCTTTGCGGAACATCAACCCTTTCATCCGTTCTTCATCGTTATCAGCAATCTCGACTTTGAGGGAGAGTTGGGAGCCATCTGATTTTTGGATTTTTAGTGATTTCATGGAATAAGCCTGGGAAGCGTGGCCAAAAAGGAATACGATCAGAAGGATATTAAAAATCTTCCCTCTTCGCAACCCCTTGTTTATCAAGCGTTGGAAGGGAGAATTAAACAGGGGATCAATGATAATTCTCGAGGATATCTTTGACAATTTTTCTCCTTTGTTTTTCGGGCATCAATTGCTTCTGCCGAACCGGATCACTTTTGATTTGCGAATTTGGAATTGTTTGTGGATTCTTCATCAACGGCAGATCTTTGCCAGACTTCAACTTTCTCTTTTCCGCCTCCACCTTTCTCTCCTGGTTTTTCTGGATCTGCAATTCGATCACCTTCGGATTGGGATAACTATTTTGAATCTGCTTATATATTGTCAACGCCTTATCGTATTCTCCCAAATCTTCATAACAATCGGCGAGATTGAATTTTGCCTCATTGATCAACGGCGTTTTTGGAAAATGCTCAATCAACGATTGATAAATCGGAATCGCCTGCGTCGTTTTTCCTTCCATAAAATAACTGTTGGCCGTCTGAAACAACACCTGATCAGCCAGAGGGGTATTCAAATTCGTATCAAGAATCGCCTTGAATTCACGCCTGGCTGCCTCGAACTGTTTCAACTTCACATGAGAAGTTCCCAGCTTCAAACGATACGCATCGGCCTCTTTCAGTCGTGGAAAATTTTCGAGAATATTCTGATATTCTTTCAACGCACGATCAAACTGGTCATTCACAAAAAAAAGTTCACCTTTTTTGACAAAAGCCTTTAAAGCAAATTCGCTGGAAGGATAACGAATGGTGATTAAATCGTAAGTCTCTGCTGCCTTATCAATTTTATTGAGTGAGAAGTTGTAGATATCCCCCACCTGCATCAAAATGATTGGGGTTTTCGGATTTTTGGGATCGCGATCAATGAGAGAAAGATAAAGAGTGATCGATTCGTCGAATCGTTTTGCCTTGAAAAGTTTGTCTGCTTTTCTCAGTTTTCCTTCGTAGCTTTGCGTGCGGGTTCCGTAAATAACCGTAAGGATGACGAGTGCCAGAATTCCGAGCACAATCACCAGTTGCCAAAAACCTGACTGTCTTTTGAAAGCCAATTGCGAAACTCCTTTTGAAACCAGAAGACAGGAGACAGGAGACAGGAGACAGAACACAGAAGAAAATCAAAAAACCATTATTCTGATTTCTGTCTTCTATCTACTCGCTTTTTTCTTCCTCTTCCGATTCGCTCTCTGCCAATTTGGCAATCGCCGTCACTTTCTCATCGGGATCGACTGTAATCAGCCGAACCCCTTGGGTATTACGCCCGATGACCGAGATATCTTTCACTCTCATCCGGATAATTTTTCCCTTGTCGCTAATAATCATGATCTCATCGGTATCGGTGACCTGCTTGATATTCACGACAGAACCGGTTCTTTCAGTCACTTTCATCGTGATCACCCCAACCCCACCGCGGGATTGAACGCGGTATTCATCGGTGGGAGTTCGTTTTCCGTAACCTCTCTCGGATACGGTCAGAATGTTCGCGCCGACATTGATCACCTCCATACCAACTACCTGATCCCCTTTTTCGAGACGGATTCCGCGGACACCGGTGGCCGTTCTTCCCATCGCACGCGCCTCCTCTTCATGAAAACGGATCGTCATCCCCTCTTTCGTGCCGATAAAAATATCCTGGTCCCCATCGGTGAGACGAACGACAATCAGTGCATCATCAGAATCAATCCCCATCGCGATAATTCCGCCGGCACGGGGATTCGAATACGCCATCAGATCGGTCTTTTTCACTGTTCCGTTTTGCGTCGCCATGATGACATATCTTCCCTCGACAAATTCCTTGACCGGCAAAACCGCAGCCACTGTTTCATCCCCAGCCATATTGAGCAGATTGACAATCGCCTTCCCCTTGGCGGTTCTTCCCGCCTGCGGAATATCGTAAACCTTCAGCCAATAAACTTTTCCCTTGTTCGTAAACACGAGAACGTAATGATGGGTGGAGGCGATAAAAAGATCTTCAACAAAATCTTCATCGCGCGTGGTCATTCCTGTTTTACCGCGCCCACCGCGGCGTTGCGCCCGATAAAGACTGATCGGATTTCTCTTGATGTAACCGGTGTGGCTGATCGTGACGACCATATCCTCTTCTTGAATTAAATCTTCAATCGAGATTTCCGCACTGGTCGCCTGAATCTCGGTGCGACGTTCATCGCCGTAATTCTTTTTGATCTCTTCAATTTCATCGGTGATGATTTTATAGATTCTTTTTTCATCACTCAAAATCGCCTTCAGCTCCTTGATCAGCGCAATAATTTCTTTGTATTCTTCAATGATTTTAGCCCGCTCAAGCCCGGTCAGTCTTTGCAATCGCATCTCAAGAATCGCCTGCGATTGAATCGGGGTCAAATCGAATTTTTTGATCAATCCCTCTTTTGCCTCTTCGGGACTTTTTGCCTTTCGAATCAACGCAATCACTTCATCGAGATGATCGAGGGCAATTTTCAATCCCTCTAAAATATGGGCTCTCTCTTCCGCTTTTCGCAAATCGAAAAGGGTTCTGCGGGTCACCACCTCTTTTCGGTGATCGATGAAATATTTCAGACAATCTTTGAGAGACAGGATTTTCGGCTGACCCTTGACAATCGAAAGGAGGATGACCCCAAAACTACTCTGCATCGGGGTATGTTTGTAAAGTTGGTTGAGAACCACCCCGGCAATCGTCCCTTTTTTGAGCTCGACCACAATTCGCATTCCGTCGCGATCCGATTCATCGCGCAAATCAGATATCCCCTCGATTTTTGAATCACGCACCAACTCGGCAATTTTTTCAACCAACCTCGCCTTGTTGACCTGATAGGGAATCTCGGTGACAATGATCGCTTCGCGATCCCCCTTGGCAATTTTTTCAATCGCCGCTTTGGCGCGAAGGGAAATAATACCTCTTCCGGTTTCATACGCTTCTTTAATTCCTTCTCTTCCGTAAATCGCCGCACCGGTCGGAAAATCGGGGCCTGGAACAATCTTCAAAAGTTCTTTGTGGGTCAGATCAGGATTGTCAATCAGCGCAATCGTCGCATTGCAAATTTCCCTCAAATTATGGGGAGGAATTTTGGTCGCCATTCCGACCGCAATTCCGTCGGATCCGTTGATCAAAAGATTGGGGGTACGACTCGGCAACACCATCGGTTCAAAATTCGAATTGTCAAAATTGGGGGTAAAATCGACTGTTTCTTTATCAAGATCTTCGAGCATCTCTTCGGCAAGCTTGGTCAGCCTCGCCTCGGTATAACGGTAAGCGGCGGGGGGATCCCCGTCGACCGAACCGAAATTTCCCTGACCGTCGATCAGCGGATAACGCATATTCCACTCTTGCGCCATTCGCACGAGAGAATCATAAACCGCATTATCTCCGTGAGGATGATATTTTTTGAGAACTTCACCGACCACACCGGCGCACTTGGAGTAACGCTTGTTGGAGAGGAGCCCTTCACGAAACATCGCGTAAAGAATTCGGCGATGAACCGGTTTCAATCCATCTCGAACATCGGGAAGCGCCCGACCAATGATGACGCTCATCGCGTAATCGAGGTAGGCCCCCTTCATTTCATCTTCAATATTAATCGGGATAATTTCTGCTGATCCTGGTGACATAATTTTTGTAATTTTCTTGTAGAGGACAACCCGCAAAGATTGTCGGCAGCTACGTTGAATGATTGAGGTTAATATTCAGAAAACCGGATCTAACCTAGATTTTGGGGGAAGGAAAGTCAATTTTTCTCGTCGCTAATCAGAGGTTTCAACCTTGTTCTCCTAACAAACAAAATGTCTCTTCCTCTTAAGATTAAGAGGCACGGCGGCGCGAGGCCGGGAGGAGTTGTGAAAGCATGAGAAGAATTACAAAAGTTTAAAATTTACACAAATCGCATCAGGTGAGTTAATTAAAGACTACTTCTTGAGGATAAGAGAAAAGACAAACACAAGAACGATCGTGGCGACTCCAATCGTAATCGATCCGGCGAGATTGGATCCTAATCCGATGGAAAGGGAAAATCCCCCCAATCCAGCCAGGAGATACCAGAGACTTGTCCGCCTTCGTTCTTCTCGCTGAAAAGGAATTTCTCCCTGAAAAATATCCTTTCGGGATTCTTGCCTGCCATCATAGTAATTCAGCTCCTGATCAGTAAAACCACCTCTTTTGCGGAGATAAGAAAGAAGCCGTTGGGAAGACTCGGCAAGATTTCCCTTGGAGAGAAGTTGTAATGCCAATAAAAACTGTTCTTTTTGAAACTGCGGATTTGTTTCCGCCTTTAATAATTCGAGAAGTGCCTGGCTTCCGATCGATTTCATCAACTCCTGCGCCTTGAGAGATTCTTTTCCTAAGGCAGCTTCACCTCCAACACTTTTGGAAAAATCAGCCGATCCTTCTCCCAATTGCGATAAATCTGACTTTGCCAACGCCCCCTGTTTCTGCAAAATCTGCTGGAAATTCTGCCAGAATTGTCCCCCCTGATCGACTTTCAGCTTGGTGACAATCTGGTTGATATCCATCCCCTGGCTAATCAGATAATTCGCCTCGCGGACAAACTCTTTCATCACTTGAAGATCCCGCTGCATGCCAGCTTCAGACTCACCTCCCTGAAAAAAATTTCCGGATTGATTTCCAGCCCCTTCTCCAGGATTTGTTTTCGGAAGATTAAATCCTTCATGAACAATGTTATCGATCACTTTCAAAAGCTCGGTCGTCTGGAGATGAAGATTCTGGTTTTGCGCACGGATGGAATCTTCAGCCGCTTTTTTTGCCATCTGAGCCATTTGCGCTTCTTGGGTTTTCCGCATTTGTGCGGCCTGATCGGTTTGACCGGTCGAATCAACGCCTCTCAGAGAATCGGAGACATTCGAAAGAATTGACTTAATATCGTTGGCCATAATTACCTAAATAAAAATGAGAGGATTACTCGGTGAAAATTATCACTCTTTTTTTAAATTAGAAAGCCTTAAAAACCGGGGCTCTCTTCTTAAGTTATCGGATGCGGAGGAATGCAAAGTTTCTGAAAAAAAACAAATTTAACGACGATTCTCATTGACATAAAAACGAAGACTCGTATGATCAGCCATATTTCAAAATTCGTGAGAGCAGGAGACGCACAAGGGAAAGCAATTTCCTGACATTGTTTTTTTTGGTAATTTTTTTAACGCTTTACAATAACCCAATCCGCTTAATTCCAAGTGGATGCAATAGGAGGTGGAATAGAATGACAAAAGCAGAACTGATTGCCCAA
This sequence comes from uncultured Pseudomonadota bacterium, assembly GCA_964609335.1. GTDB lineage: Bacteria > UBA10199 > UBA10199 > JADFYH01 > JADFYH01 > CAZSRQ01. The sequence continues at coordinate 4,071 of CAZSRQ010000078.1, read as the reverse complement.
GTGGCAAAAGAAACCAAGCTCTCCAAAGCCAATGCGGAGAAGGCAATTAACGCCACAACCGGCACAATTGCAAAATGTCTGAAGAAAAAAGACAAAATTACCCTCACAGGTTTCGGAACTTTTCTTGTTTCAAAAAGAAAAGCACGCAAGGGAAGAAACCCTCAAACCGGCGCAGAAATCAATATCAAGGCAGCAAATGTTCCAAGATTCAAGGCAGGCAAACAGTTAAAAGATTCCTGCAGATAAAATCGTCAAGTCTCCATAGACTTCATTGAACCCCCCCATGCAAATCGCAGCGGGGGTTTTTTATTTTTATTCCTCCCTATATTATTAAGTCGAATGAATTCGACCCTACACAATTTATCAGTTAGGTAGGTGCGAATTCATTCGCAAGAAGAGGTCGAATGAATTCGACCCTACACCATTCATCAGAAAGACTCATGCAATGCGAAAAAAGGGGATATCAAAAAAAATCAAAAACAGAATAACAGGAAAACCACGTCAGACAAGGGTTACAAAAATCACAAAAAAAAAATCCCCGAAAAAAGGAAGGAAGGATAAATTTTCTTAAACTTTTTTTTACATCTCTTAAAAAGAAAAATGTCGGGGAGACAGGATTTGAACCTGCGGCCTCCAGCTCCCAAAGCTGGCACTCTACCGGACTGAGTTACTCCCCGAAAAACCTGTACTGCCCTATTAAAAGTTGCAGGAGATTATTGCAATAATTAATTCAGTTTCAACCCAAAAAAAGCGTTCACCTTCTTTTTGCTGATGTATAATTGGGAGTAAGGTTTAAGACTAAGAAGGTGCGCACCTTAAACTTTTATTGCATTAAAGAAGGAGGCAAATATGAAAGCAATATTCCGTATCGCTCAGGTCACTGTCGGAGCCGCTCTTATGTTACTCATAGGGGTTTCCACAACCTTTGCGTATTCACTCAAACTGACCAGCTCGCCCAGCCGAGCCAAAGTCTTTATCAATGGAGTCGAGTTGAAAAACAGAACTCCCGTGATAGTGACTCAGATGACGAAGGACAAAAAGTACAAGATCTTCATGAAGAAAAGAGGATTTGAAGAGTATCAAACCATCTTCAAAACCGAGGATGATTTCAAGGGACTTCATGCAGATTTAACCAGCAAGAACAAAGAAGTACCGAATGGATGGCAGACGGCAATTGATGAAAACAATTCCACACGCCTCCAAAGAGTCTTTGGCTATGACAAGATGTTCAAAAAAGGAACCTATGGTTGGCTCTATGTAGGAAGCATTCCTAACAAGGCAACCGTGTATGTCAACGATCAACGACAATCTGGAGTCACTCCCAATACGTTCAAAATTCCAAGTGGAGTGGTGAAAGTTTCTGTGGTGGTTCCTGGAAAAGCCAAACAAGACTACTCTCGGGTAAAAGTAAAACCGGGTGAAACAACCAACCTGGGAGTCATTGATCTCCGAGATCCGATGAACAGACCTACCACCGGTATGTTAATGGACAACGAATAACCGTTTTTCCGAGTCCTACTTCAATCATTGCCCTTCAATTCACCCCTCTTTTGAAATTTAAAAGAGGGAGTGATGAGGGGCTTTTTTATTTTTAGCATAGTCCCTCCCCTTAAGGTAAGGGGTCGCTGACGCACCATAGCTTTAGCGACCCTCTTATCTTAAGAGGGGGAAGTTTTTTTTATTTCGACTCCGCCAAATTTTTCAGCCCTTTTTTCTTCGCATTCACCAGAATCGACATATTCCCGTGCGGATGTTTATTCTCACGCATCAGCTGATGGGCATCGCCGGTCTCTTTAAACTCCCAGGTTCGTGCAAGACAGGGATCGACTTTTTTCTCCATCACCAAATCATTGATCCCTTTGGCTTCGTCATCATTGGCAAAATGAGAACCCTGAAATCGTTTCTGTCGCATCCAATGATATCGGAGATCCATGGTGGCATTGTATCCGGTGGTTCCAGCACAGATCACCACCATTCCACCGGTATCACAGACGAAAACACTGGTCGGAACGGTCGATTCTCCGGGATGTTCAAACACAATTCTCGGACTTCTTTTTTCACCCAACACATCCCAAATCGCCTTTCCAAAAGCGCGCGCCCCTTTTAACCAGGCATTGTATTGATCGTTATCTTTCCAATCAGGTAAAACTCCCCAATGATCAAATTTTCTACGATCGATTACGCCAACTGCTCCAAGGCTTTTGCAATAATCAATTTTATCTTCGCCTGAAACGACCGCTATTGCCTTAGCACCCGCTGCTTTACAAATTTGGATTGCCATACTTCCCAATCCCCCGGCGCCTCCCCAGATGAGAACGACATCGTCTTTTTGAACTTCATGCTCTCTCCAGCGATAAAGCATTCGGTAAGCGGTTGCTCCGACGAGCATATAAGCCGCTGCTTCTTCCCAGCTTAAATGTTTCGGTTTTGGAAGGATTTGATGATCTTGCACTTTGCAGAATTGGGCGAAACTTCCCCAGTTAGTTTCATATCCCCAAATTTTTTGGGTCGGGGCAAACATCGGATCTTTCCCGGCTAAAACATGCGGATCTTTTGGATCCCATTGCCCGCAGTGGACCACCACTTCATCTCCCACTTTACAATTCTTGACTTCATTTCCTACCTTCCAAACAATTCCACTCGCGTCGCTACCACCGATATGAAAATTTTCTTTTTCTCCTGCTTTCTGTCTTGCGCCGATGACGTTAACAGGAATACCTAATGCCGCCCAAACATTGTTGTAATTGATTCCTGCGGCCATGACATAAACCAATACATCCCGCGGGCCGATCTCGGGAACCTCAATCACCTCCGGCTGAAAAGCGGTTTTCGGTTCTCCAAAGCGCTCTGCACGAATCAATTGCGTATGCATTTTTTGAGGAACCACCCCCAATTCGGGAATTTCGCCTAATTCGTAAAGTTCTTTTGCCATAATTTGTCTCCTTAAAAATCGGTTTTTGATGAATCAACAAAAAGTGAAAAGGTATTAGAAAATTTTAAATGCCGCTGGCAAGTACTTATTTCATCCATTGATCTGGCTTTTTTCTGTAGAGCCTGAACTTTCTTGACGTTTTGAGTGTATAGATCACCATCAAAAACGCCGGAAATTTGATAACTAGAGCTCTCGCTAGAAAAGATCTACTGTTACGGCAGACTCCCTTATCCTCCTACCAAAGAAGAGCTTGGGAAAAACAGAGTCAAAATTTACGGAATTTATTCGGGAGAACGAGAGCTGAGGGTCGACGGAGTTCAAGTATTTCCTTGGAACAAGTTCTTAAAACTACTTTGGGAAGGGGAAATCACTCGTCTCAATTGAGATTAGATTTTTTCAGTACATGAAACGGTGCCAGGCACGCGCATATTCCTGTTTCTGGTTTTATTACTGAGAAGATTTTGAACAGGCTCTTAAAACATATTTTTTTATCGTGTCTTTAAAAAGCACGCCCTCATTTCCTACGTCTATTTCATCCCAACGAATAAAAGAAAAATCGAGCCCATGTACTGCAAGGAATCCTTGTAATTTTTCCCATTCTTGAAGAGGAATTTGCTCAAGTTGATTTAGACGATAATCATTTTTTAATACGTCACTAGCATTAGAAGGATAAGAACTATATGTCCGTTTAATAATCCCGACGCCTTCTTTGCCTGTAATAACAGTAAAGTCAGGATTATAACTTCTTGAAACTTCTGCTGCTGCATCATTTGAACTCGGTCGAGGAGGAACATGCCAATGAGTGTGTAAATCTAAACCAATGTTGCTCCCAGCTTCTTTAGACAATTGAGAACTCACATTGTTATGCATACCTTTTTCTGCAACCCATCGAGCTTCTTTTTTGAACTCGACCACGGCAACTTCAAATTCCAATTCTTTTGTAAGGCGACGAATTTGTTTAACTGTGGGAGGGGTCTTAAACGTTATTCGAGTTCCAATTGCAAGATCAGGCACGGACTCAAATTGATCAATCACTTGATCAAGATTTTCTAACGTCTGGCCGTAATGTCCGATCATAGTTTTATCAACATATCTTGCCTCATAAGCCTTTTCTTCTCTTAAACGTGTATGGCGTGATC
>CAZSRQ010000077.1:0-11139 GCA_964609335.1 uncultured Pseudomonadota bacterium | reverse complement strand
ACAATGCTCAAAACAACCAACTGATTTTATTCAACTATTAACCGGACAGTAGTGAAATGATTTATTTTCTAGTGGTTGTTCTATTTGTTTTGATCCTAGGACGAAGAGGAGCCAGTTTAAGAGATATCAGACAATAAAAAAGCCTTGTTTGCATCTCACAAACAAGGCTTTTGAAAGACTTTCCGAATCTCTTAATGCTTCATTTTCCCCGGCATATTCGGTTGCCCTTTCAACGGGTTTTTGCTTTCTACGGACGGGCCGGTAAGCGGTTTTCCGTGCGTATCTTGAAAACTGGGCGTTTTTTGTTCAGATTGTCTCTTCTTGTCAAAACCTGTCGGTTGACTCTGCTTGTTTTGGAAATTTCCCATAAGAACCTCCTCTTTAGATGATATAAAAACGGTTGGATTCAAGGCTTACGACTGAAATTAGACTCCTCAAATCCTCTTCTGTCAAGGGTTTGGGAGGATCACTATCTAAAATTTGATTTAGTGAAAAAAGAAAGATATAAAATCAAAAAACAATTTTTACACGAAAGGAAATTGAAAATGAAATCAACCTACTCCCCTATTTCCCTGCTCGCTCTCCGGGCAATTTTGGCTGCTGTTTTTATTGCCCATGGGGGACAAAAAATTTTTGGCTGGTGGGGAGGCCCGGGTTTGCAGGGATTTGTAGAACATCTGCAACAAACAGGAATACCAATTTTTTTGGCCTATCTCGCCGCCTTTACCGAATTTTTCGGAGGCATTGCCGTCCTGATCGGTCTTCTCACCCGTCTTGCCAGCCTGGGACTTCTGATTGTCATGGCGGTTGCAGTTTTTGCCGTTCATTTCAAGAACGGATTTTTCGCTCAAAATCGTGGATATGAATATCCGCTGACCCTTTTAGTGATCGCTTTCTCGCTTCTTCTCAGTGGAGCTGGCTGTTTTTCTCTCGATGCACTTTTCTGCAGAAAAAAGAACGAAAATATCGATAAAAAGTCGGTTTAATCTTTGCTGTTTTGAGAAGGTAAGAATATGATTTGGCTTCATCAGATTTGTGAATGAACGAAAGAGAGCTTTGATGCAAATCAAAAAAATCCTCTGTTTTTCTTTTGCCTTTTACCTTCTGAATTTCGGACTGCTTTATGCAACCGATTCTCCCCCCCACGAAAAGCCAAACAGCCCGGGAGAATTCAAGGAGGCAGGTCATTCAATGAAAGAAGGATTCAAGGCAACCGGCAGAGGAATCAAAAAAGGGGCAAAAAAAACCGGAAGATCATTTAAAAATGCGGGCAAAGCTTTCAAAAATGAAATAACCAAGTAACTTTTACTCTCGAACCTCATCCTAAACATCATGAGCTCTCTTAAATCTAAAATTTCAAAAGCACCAATCTGGGTTTCCTTCATTTATTTCGCTGAAGGGCTCCCATTCACTTTTTTGAGATCGAGTGTGGTTCCCGCTTTTTTGAAAGAGATGGGGGCTTCACTGCAGGTGATCGGGCTGACCTCGTTGTTGGGAATCCCCTACACATTCAAGTTTCTCTGGAGCCCCTTCATCGACATTTTCTGGAAAAGAAGACATTGGACTCTCGCACTCCAGTTTTCACTTTTACTGATGCTGATCTTTCTCGCGTTTATTATCGCGATTCCGCACGGGATGAAATTCTGGTGGATCGGTTTTTTTATCGCTGCCTTCTTGAGTGCCTCACAGGATATCGCCATCGATGGATTTTATCTTGAAGCGTTGGATGAAAAGCAACAGGCCGCTTATGCAGGTCTTCGAATTGCCGCCTATCGGGTTTCGATGATCATCGGAACCGCGATTCCGTTGATGATCGCCGGAAAAATCAGCTGGTTCGCCGGTTTTTTATCCTGCGCGGTGCTTTTGGGAATTATTTTCATTTATAATTTTTTCTTTTTACCCAAACCGAATGCTGCTCAAAATAACCAAAATCAAATCAAAGAGGCAGAACAAGCAATTCCTTTCAAAATTAGAATCAACACTCATCTAAAAAACTATCTCGAGGCGTTCAAAACCTATCTCCTGCAAGATCGAATCGTAGTGATTATCCTCTTCATGCTCCTCTACAAATTAGGCGATGCAATGCTTTTTTCGATGAATACCCCGTTTCTACTCGATCTAGGAGTCACCACTTTTCAATTGGGATGGATCAGTGGAACTGTCGGGAAAATTTCTTCCATCGCAGGCTCTATCGCTGGAGGATGGTGGGTCGCGCGAAAAGGACTCCGAAAAGGATTATGGCAACTCGCTTTAATGATGAATATCACGATTCTCGCTTACGTCTGGTTGGCGATTACAAAACCAGGTTTAAGAGAAGTAGTTTTTGTTCATGCTTTAGAACAAATTGCCGCAGGGGTTGGAACCACCGCGTTTGTCATTTTTCAAATGAGAACTTGCAAGAAAGAATTTCGAGCGGCTCACTACGCGATCGCCACTTCGATCATGGCCTTTGGGCCGATGATCTCAGGCCCAATTGGAGGATATCTCGCTTCGAAATTTGGATATGCTTCTTTTTTCTCGATCTGTTTTCTTGCTTCGATTCCTGGGTTTTTATTGATTAAGTTTTTGCCGAGATTAGAGAAATAGGTCAAATTGTTCGATATTTTCCAGATTACATCTGAAGAGGAAATCGAGATCTATTAAGATGTGCTAATGTGATTGGAGGTTCAGTACTCGATGCAACAGCTTGATTTCTTCTATGTTGATCTTGTTGGGCTACTAATTGTCGGCTTGAAAAGTTTGAAACTAAAGGGAGAGGATCTCGAGTCCTTGAACCGCTATTACCCGTCGTTACTTTTCCACCATTTCTTGCAACTCTTACCTCAAAATGTAAATGAGGTGGCTCTCCTTGAGCATTTCCAGAATCTCCGCTCTTTCCTAATTCAAAACCTCGTGGAACTTTGCCTCCCTCACGAATTCTCGGATCAATTGCGCTGAGATGCGCATATCTTGTTTGTGTTCCATCAGGGTGATTCACATAAACTACTTTTCCATACTTTGGCGCCTCACCTGCAAACACAACGACTCCAGGAGCTGCAGAAAGAACAGGAGTTCCAATAGGAGTACGATAATCGTTCCCACCATGACCATGAATGTGACCATGCTGATCGCGACCTCTCACTGTACCACCATGGAGTCCACCTGTTAGTGGGTTATATTGAGTGCCTAAAATGGTAACCCCTTTTTGATTTTGTGGAAGAGGAAAGGTCAAGCCTCTTTGTTTGGCTGCTGGATCAAACCAATTTACTCCAGAAGCAGATAACTGAGTGGTACGGTCTGCTTCGCTGAATGTAACCTCAGGTGGTTGAGGCTGAACTGCTAAAGGAGGCTTAACAGCTGGATCGGCCGGAAGCCTTGCCACCGCTTGATCTACCTTTCTACTTCCCACCGGTATCGCTTTCTCAACGCTTTGAATCGTAGCGCCGACCATAAAATAGTGCGTCCCCTCTTTCGTTCTCCCCATGACACCATTTTCTTCGCCAGGTTTTAAATTACCTCCAAGATTTGCCTTAAGTTTGTCGGGAGTAGTATGTAATCGCTCTGCCACCTGCCAAACTCTCATTTTTGGTTCTATCACAACTGGTTTTGTCATAAAAATTACCTTTTTGAAAAATACTTAAGCAATATTGATAATTAAAAATTCATTGCTATTAGATAAAGCAATACAGATGCCACTTTACTGGCTTGGACTACAATATTTTATCTTCTTGAAATCGTAGGATATTATTGCTGGGATTGCATTGGAGGTCGAACCGCTTTGCGGAGGATTACCCTCAGAGAAGTAAAGAATCGTGGGGAAAATAGTACCCAAGCACCTTGGCGGTTTGCGAAGGATTTTTGAGATACCCAACAAAAATCAGATTATCGTTTCATCACATCTTCCAAATCTTCCTGAAATTCCTCATGACTCTCTTTTAACTCTTTCTTTTTAAATCCTTGATCCGGATAAAAAATGTAATGAAGAATTTTACCACTGAATAATGCTTTTAAACTTTCAGGCTCTTTCAGCTCGGTTTCATTTCCGATTTTATCGGAGAGAATCATCGAGTCGAGCACCAACTCGACGGTTCGTGTTTTTAATTGTGGTTCTCCCCGGGAGAATTTGAGTTCGCAGTTAAAATAGAGATTGGGAAGAAACGATAAACATTTCGATTCGAGAATATCGACCAGATTTTTATCGACCAAAAATCTGAAAAAAACCCGCAGAGTCGAGAAATTAACCCCTGAAATGGAATCGGTTGCCACCACCTGAAACTTGATTCGACCCCGCCCCCTTTTTCCCCGAAAAGTGGTGTCATTGATGAGCGGGGTTTTGGTCACGATTTTTTCAATTACCGGCGGTTTTAAATCATGATTGGGAGACTCGACTTCAATCATTCCCTGCGGAATCATTTCAGGGATCTCTTCCCGAAGAGAAATCGAGCTGGAAGAACTCATCCATAAATCAACTTCAGCAAGCTTGTATTTTCCGGGAGGAATTCCATCGGCAATCCTGATTTCCCCGATAAAACAGCCGTTCGAATCGGGAAGAAGAATCCGATTCCAGCTTTTGGTCAGTCCAACCATTTTTTGGGAAGGATTTCCCCCCTCCAAGGTAATCTCGATCCGTCTCAGATAATGCAAATCGTTTTTAATTCGCGGATCTTCGGCATTCAGTTGAACGCAAAAAAATGCCTTTTCCTTTTCACCGACATGAATCGATTCCCCTTTGATCATCGGCTGTTTTGGGCTTAAAAAAAACGAAACAGATCCGAGCGGCGCTTTTTTCGCTTGGGGATTCGACTCCGGAAGAGAATCGGTTTGGGCGAAACCAAGGGAAGAAAGAAAAACAGAGAATAAAATCAGCAGAAAATATTTCATAAGTAAGACTGTTTGAAATACTGAATGAAGAGTATCCGAGGCAAGAAAAAACAGTTTAAAACAAACTATTTCGTCAAACTTGCCCGAAGTTGATGGATCGCCAACATTCTTTTGGGAAGATTGGGATGAGTCGAAAGTGCCTCGGAAAGCCAGACCAAAAACCCGTTCTCGCTTTTCGACTGCTCGACAAATGCTTCCAGATTCACTTTCTTGAAAAGGTTTTTTCCTGCCGCAAGAACTGCGAGTCCTTCTGCTGCACCGGTGGGTGTGAAATACGCTCCAAAACGGTCACAGGTATATTCGCAGGCTCTCGAATACGCCTGAAATAAAAACGGGATTCCCATCGATGGATAAAGAACCCAACGCCATTTGAGATGGTTTTGACGAATATGAGCTAATTCATGGCAGATCACAAAATCGACTGCTTCTTTTCCTTGTTCATAAGCAACTTCTAAGAGATCAGAATAAATCACCACAAAAGTTCGGCTAAAAAGTTTCGTCGCAAACGCGTTTAAAATTCCACCATGTTGGACAATATAAACCTCGGGAGCCGATTTCATTCCCATTTGAGAGGCGAGCTGCTGAACTGTTTGATGGATATCGGGAAATTGTCTTTCACTGATTTTGACTCCGTTCCCCTGGATATGCCCAATCAAAACTCCGTGGGAAAGCAACAAAAATCCACCGATCATCACCCCATAAATCAGCCCTATACAAGAGATGAGAAGGAGAAGATAAATCAGAATACTGAAAACCAACGCAAGGGTGAAATAGGTTTTTTCATTCGGATGAATGAGTGGATCCATGAATAGCTCCTTTTTTTGACGAAGAGTTTGATTTTTCAAAAATCTTGTAAATTTATATTTTATTCAGAAAGCATTGGTTAAAAAAGTAAAAAATTTTATTGTCTTTATCAAAGTTGCAACATACAATTCTTTGCTTAAATCCATTAAAACTTAATGAGAGGGGGAAAAATGCAAAAGCAAAAGAAATCTTTCTTTTGGTTAAACATTATTTACAGAATTTTCTTCGTGGCGATTTTCTGCCAAATCATTCTTACCGCTAAAGTCGGAATCGCAGCCTCCGCAGGGGAAATGTGCATTGCGGGCGCAATCGCTTGCGATAGCACCAGCTGTACCACTCTGACCTGCAGCAGTTCATTCAGCACGGGAACCTGCCAAATCACTTCCGTTAATATCGACAATTGCACAGCAAATCAATGTGGCAATGGCATCTGCGAACCAAGTTCTCCGAATACTCCCGGAGGAGAAGACTCTACGACTTGTCCTGTCGATTGCACTTCGGATGACAATACCACTTTTACCGCAACCAGTTGTCGAGCCTCTTCACTCTCCTGCAGCACGACTGCTGATGGCTGTTGTCCCGGATTGACAATTTGCCCGAACGATCCAGATTGTATTGGTTCTTCGGCTTCTATCGACACATCCTGTTATCCACTCGAGGGAAGTGGCGGAGGAAATGGTCAAGCTTCTGGCTGCGGATCAGCTCCGCTCGTGAACTGCACAAGCAGTATGATCAGCCCCTCAATCTTAGAAACGCTGAGACCATTTACAGTGGCTCAATGGTTGGGAACTTTTTTAATCCCTGGCACCATTTACACCTTTCGTCGTCTTAAACGAAACAGAAAATAATTACTTTCATAAGATTAAAATAAAAAAACCTGGTGGAGACTTTCCCCAGGTTTTTTATTTTTCAAAACCGAACCGAGACAATTGCTATCTTTAGTGGAAGCAAAAAAAAATCGATCAGCGTTTAAGCAAAAGAACAGTCAGATCAATGATGAACAACAACACAATCAAAATTTCGAGAATCAACATTCGGGATTCAGTCACTTCCGAATGTAAAATCTCATACAGACTATTCAAGTTTGAAAAACGATCCTGAATACTTTCCCGCCAACGATTGAGATGAAAGCGTTCGCGGGCGGCGAGATAAACTCTTGCCAAATACCAATCCCCAAAAAATTTGCTGATATTCGAAACCTCATCGGTAATTTTGGCAACATTCATTCTAAAACGTCTCAGATAAGCAAGATCGGTATGACGTAACCGAAAGGAAGGATGCTGTTTTTTTTCAAGCTCTTCATAGGCACGATCAAGATACCGGTCGACTCTCTGATCCATCAAGACAAGCTCTTCGAGCTGAAGATTGGCAACTTCCAATGCGTAAATGACATCATTCGCAGTTTCTGCAAGATCAACCATCAAGGCCGCATCCCAATCAATCACAATCATGTCTTTCTGGCTGAAGCTGAGAAAATAGCGAAAAACCTCATCGACCTGTTGATCTGAAAGATCTTCTGGCAACGTTTCGGCGAGCAAACCGGCAATTTCCCGACGTTTCTCTTCGGTCCACACGGAGACGATTTTCTCTTCGCCAATCTCCTTGAGGGCAAAAACCGTATAGGCCTCGCGAGGCTGAACCTGGGGAGTTCCGCGAACAAGGTACTCCTGCAGATTGCTGACCACTTCCGTGCATAGAGTATGCGCTTCGGTATCGAGAGAATGCTGGTTGTCAAGAATCGGTCGATGAAACCGAAGGAGTTCTTTCAATGAGTTCACCTCAAAAGGAACCGCGATCCGGATGGAAACCACTCCGGCATCATAGATTCTTATCACCGGCTGGAGCACTTTGCGGTCGAATTTCCAGTCGGATCTTTTGAGATCAATGGTGAGCGGGCGATAAAAAGGGATCTCCTTCGGTGTGGTATGATCCCGATGAATGGCATAGGGAATCGCCTCCCGGGAGAGAATTTTATGAATTCCCCCGGTTCTGATCTCATCGGCGACATCAAAAGCATACAGATAAAATATCTCCCCTTTGAGTTGCATTAACAGACCTCTTTCTTTTTTGAAAATTCATGCCGCTGTTTTTAGATATAGCTGCAGTCTAAGGGATTACCTCATTCGTAAATCAAGGAGAGTATTGAAGCGGTGGTAAAAATTATGGATGTAAACAGTCTCAGCAATTAATGGATAAAAATCGCGTTAAGCTAAGTTAAGCTAAGAAGCCCCCCTCTTTCTGCTTTCATACCGATAATATCGGGGCGGCGAGATTTGAACTCGCGGCCTCTTGCTCCCGAAGCTTTTATTAACACTTCATTAATTATATCTCAAGTTATTGAAAAACAATTAGAATTTGGAGTATTTTTATTTTCTCTATAAATGATTTTTGAGCTGCTTTTGAGCCGTTTTTGAACAGGTTGGGAGTAAATAGGGAGTAAATTTTTTGGGGATTAGATTTGCTCAAGCCTGCTCTCTTTCTACTAAAATAATGCCAGGAATTTTTTCTTTGAGAATTTTTTCGATTTCTTTATAGTTGGGCATTGCTTCCACGCTCAAACGCAACTTGCAATCAGGATAACGATCGTCTATTAATTCGTTGTCTACCGCGTCGCGGTTGAAATGAAGGAGTATTTTACCTTCTTCTCTCTCAAAGTGATAATAATCTCCTCCCAATCCATCATATTCATGAAGGGTAAATTGGATGTGTAATGCCTGTTCAATAGCGATTCTGATAGCTTCTAAATTATCGCTTGGAATAGCATAAAGATCATAAGTATCCGCGGTATCCATGCCTATTTTTCTCCTTGAGGAAACTTGATGTATTCTCCTCGTACAGCAATTCTTTTCTCAGAACCATAAATCATAAAGTTGACGTCCCGGCCGCATTGTCGGCTCATCTTTTCAGCAAGAGGATGCAGGCCCAGCTTTTTAAGGAATGGCGGATTAAGCTTCGTAGTTCTCTCTCCTCCATTTCTCATATAAACTCTCATCCGTTTCGCTTTTTCTAAAAGCTTCGGACTTACAACCGCCAAATCAAAATCGCTCACCCGATTCAGATCAAAAGGAAGATGAGTTTCATGACTGACTCCCGTCACGGCACTCCCACGAATAAAAACCTCTCCATCTTCTATCCCTGTTGCCCTTAAACCTTTGCGAACCTCTTCTCCAAACTGTCTAAACTCTTGTTCGCTTTTAAACCCATGAGGAATTTTCTCAAGCCGAGAGGTAAAAAGGCTAAACTCTTTTGGAACAGTTTGAATAACCGTTCTCTCAATAACCACAGGCTTCCGACCGATTCGGCTCAATTTCGAGAACGCATAAGGCAATGCCTCATCTGGAATTCCCGGAGTCGCTGCTTGCATCGAAACAGCCATCTCTTGAAAGCTCGGCCCTCCATGTTTCACACTCAAATCTTCAATCGCGGCCGGGGCATCGAAAAGAAGAGCGCCTGCCGCATTCGTCACGACATTTTCTACAGATGCGACAAGGCCGGCCGTATTATTCACTCCTCTAAGAGCTGCATTCAGATAAGGATGTTTTTGGGGATCGGTTTGGAAATTCGTCGCTTTGGCAATATCCCATTTTCCTACCTCACCGGTGCGATCGGCGTTCCAGGAGAGCTGCTCCAGTTTCTTTAAGCTATTTTGAGGATCAGGTTTAGTCCCCGGAGGGAATAAATTACTAGGAGAGGTTTTTAGCTCTATTTTCACCTGATCTTGAAGAACAAATGATCTCGATGATTCAATCTTATTCCCTTGAGAACCTATTGGAAGAGATTTAATTGGTGTCATTCCTCAAGAATAAAGCAGGTCTCATGCCAACAGCTGATCCGATTCTCAAGCTCTCGAAATTTCTGAAGGATTGTAGAAAGTGAATTTTGAAAGATCAGTCGATCCAATACTCAAAGGTTCGGAAATCGAACCGCCTTTACTTGATTCAAACTTTCAAATGCTTACGCCTAAAAACAATCCAGCTCACACTGAGTAAAAAGAGAAAGGAAGCGATTTTATTATTCAAATTCGGTTGAATCAGAGAACATCCTCCTCCACCGTTGGAGCTGTTCTCGCTTTGAGAGGGATCTACTTTTGCTATGGTCAAAACTAAAGTTCTATTTGTAGAGCCTAATCGATTGCTTGCATTCAAATTAATGTTGAATGTCCCATCCTCTATAGGGGTTCCGCTGATCACTCCGGTGCTCGGATCAAAGCTCAAACCCTTCGGAAGTGGAGAAGCGGTAAAGGTTATCGGCTGATCTCCTGTGACAGTGAATGCATAGGTAAAAGGTTGTCCGACTTTCCCGGTCGCCGTCAGAGGGCTACTGATCGCCGGAATTGCAGAAGGGGCAACCGTAAGCACTAAAGTTTCACTAATATTCACCTTATCGTTACTTGCTCCCAAATTAATCCGAAAAATTCCTGCGCTGGTGGGAGTTCCGTTGATCAGGCCGATTTTTGATTCGGAATTAAAATTAAATTTCAAACCGGGAGAGAGAGAATCTGCTGTCAATGCTTGAAGGGGGCGATAACTCGCTGCAGTTAAGGTGTAGTTGAAAGGCTCATCCACCCTTCCCGTTGCGGTTAAAGGACTGGTGATGGCGAAAGGGGTGATGAAATTGCCGAGGGAGGTGGGGCTAAACCCGACCTTAATCTTTGTGATCTCCGCGTCATTCATTGTATCGATCACAGAGACTGTATCGGAATTAAAATTAGTCACATAGACCTTTTTCCCATCGGGGGTTACCGAAATCCCATGAGCGCGGTCCCCTACAGTGATATCTTTTATTTTCTTGTTACTCTTAATATCGATTACGGAAACCGAATCGAGACGGGAATCGAAGAGCGGACCGTCGTTTGCCACATAAGCCTTGCTCCCATCGGGCGTAATGGCGATCCCTGCTGGAATCGAATCTTTGGGAAGCGGAATCTTGGCGGTTACTTTATTTGTTGAGGTATCGATGACAGAAACGGTATCGACGGGAGAATCCATAGGATCCATGCCATTGTGTGTGACATAAGCCTTGCTTCCATCGGGCGTAATGGCGATCCCATAAGGCTTAGATCCTACGAGAATATCAGTTCCGATCAGTTTATCACTTGTTGTATCAATGATAGAAACGGTGCCAGCACGGTTGTTTGTTACGTAAGCCTTACCCCCATCGGGGGTGATTGCGATCCCAAAGGGATCATCCCCAACAGCAGATGAAATAATCTTGATTACTTGATCATTTTTGGTGTCAATCACAGAAATAGCACCAGAGTCGTTATTGGCCACATAAATCTTTTTTCCATCTGGGGTAATTACGATTCCTGTAGGACCAGCATAGACGTCAATATCCCCTATTTTAATGTTTGTAGCGGCATCAATTACGGAGACTGTGCTGAACCCCGCACCTTTATTATTGGTGACATAAACTTTTTTCCCATCCGGAGTGACAGCAACTCCATAAGACGCAACTCCTGCGACGATATTCTCT
>CAZSRQ010000076.1:0-11163 GCA_964609335.1 uncultured Pseudomonadota bacterium | reverse complement strand
CGTTTTTCGTTACCTGATAAGCTTCAAGATAGGTGCGAACGAGAAGTGCATTATCATAAAGCATTTTTTCAAAATGGGGGACAAGCCATCGTTCATCTGTGGAATATCGCGCAAATCCTCCTCCGAGATGATCGTAGATTCCCCCTCGTGCCATTTGTTCGAGGGTGGTTTGAACTATCTTTAAAATCTGCTCCTTCACCTGGATGCCATCCTGAGCGAAGCGAAGGATCTTATCCACTTGGAGTTGTGTAGATTCTTCGCTTCGCTCGGGATGGCATTGAATCCTCAAAAGCATCGACATCTGCATCGAATGCGGAAACTTTGGTGCAGAGCCAAATCCCCCAAAATGCGGATCAAACATCGCCTCCGAATGTTGATAAAACTTTTCAAACATTTGATCGGATAAAGTTGCAGATTCCAGACTTCCTGTTTTCTGATTTTTCAGATGTTCAAAAATCGACTCTCCCGATTCTTGAATTTTTTCAGGTTCTTCTTTCCAGACTCTCGCAAGTTCCTGGAGAATTTTTTTGAAATGTTCTTTGGGCCAATAAGTTCCTCCGTAAAAAGGTTTGAGATCGATATTAAGGAACATGCTGAGAGGCCATCCCCCCCGCTGTCCCATCGCATGCACCGCTGCCATATAGATTTCATCGACATCGGGGCGTTCTTCACGATCGACTTTAATGGAAATGAAATTCTGGTTGAGAAGATCGGCAACCGCTTCATCTTCAAAAGATTCGTGCGCCATCACATGACACCAATGACAGGTGGAATATCCAATACTCAAAAAAATCGGCTTATTCTCTTCTCTCGCTATTTTGAAAGCTTCTTCGCCCCAAGCATACCAATGAACTGGATTTTCTTTGTGTTGAAGAAGATAAGGGGATTTTTCGAAACCGAGATGATTCTGTTTTTGTGACATAAAATTCCTTTAGATTTGTATGCGTTTCTTTTATACTTTTTACTCACCTTTTTTAAAAAAAATATATGAGAAAAAATATTTTCGTATTGATCCTCTTTTTCTTTTCTATTTCCCCTTTGTTTTCACAGGATTTATCAAACGCGCAGATCATTGATTTATCTCACTCCTACGATTCTCAAACCATTTTTTGGCCAACCGAAAAAGGTTTTGAACTTGTCAAAGAAAACGATGGAATCACTCCAAAAGAATATTACTATGCCTCCAACCGTTTTTCGACTCCCGAACATGGTGGAACCCATCTCGATGCTCCGAAACATTTTTTTAAAAAGGGAAAAACCGTCGATAAAATTCCTCTTCAACAATTGATTGGAAATGGAGTTCTCATCGATATCCAGAAGGAATGTGAAAAAAACAAAGACCATCAAATTAATCGAGAGGATCTTCTTCAATGGGAAAAATTGAATGGAACTATTCCGGAAAAATCGATCTTACTTTTCCGAACCGGATTTGAAAAGTATTGGCCAAACCGGATGAAATATCTGGGAACCGATGAACGAGGAGCAGAGGCAATTTCAAAACTTCATTTTCCCGGACTTGATCCTGAAGCGGCTCAATGGCTGATCGAGAATAGACGAATAAAAGCGGTTGGGCTGGATACCGCCAGCATCGATTATGGACAATCGACCTTCTTTGAAACTCATCGGATTTTATCTAAAAATGGAATTGTTATTTTCGAAAATCTAACGAATCTACAAAAGCTCCCCTCAAAAAACTTCCAAATCATCGCTCTCCCAATGAAAATCAGGGGGGGAACAGGTGGGCCTTTGAGAATTATTGCAGTGATTCCTTCTCTTGAATCAGCTGTTTTACAACACTCAGATCTGCCAAAGTAGACAAATCCCCCAAATCCTCACTGTTTCCTGCAGCAATCTTTCTTAAAATTCTACGCATGATTTTTCCACTGCGGGTTTTTGGAAGGGCCGGAGTAAATTGGATTTTATCCGGTTTTGCACTGGCTATACAATTTTCTATTATCTATCAACAGCAACCGCTTCAAAACTTCCCCCTCCTCTTGTAGATGAAGAGGAGGTTGGGAGGAATTGTAAAAATATCAGAAAAATTATCAACGCGGTCTAAAGGAAACTACTTCAAATGTTTTGAAACCAACTTCGTCATTTCAAACATATTGACCTGTTTTTTCCCGTCGAACACCGGCTTTAACTTGTCATCTGAATTAATGTTTCGCTTATTTTTAGGATCTTGCAGATTATTCTTCTTGATATAGACCCAAAGTTTTTTCACCACTTCAGTTCGCGGTAGAGGCTTGCTTCCGACGATTTCTGCCAAGGCCGCATCCGGTTGAAGCGGTTTCATGAAGGCTGAGTTTTTTGTTCCGGAAGCTTTTTTTGCTATTGGACTTTTTTTTGCTTTTGTTGCTGGCATGATCAATCTCCTTATAGGGTTTAATAATTTACAACTTGTAACTTACTATCGAATTTTATTTTGGAAGTCTTCTATTTAATGCCTCTACAGAAGCTCCGATAATCTTCTAAATGGACTCGGAATAAAACCAAAAATGAGAGGACAATTATCCCAATAATATTAGAAATGACAATCTCAATCTTTCGCAGACAAAGAAGATATTTTTTAGGCGTGGGATTTAAAAAAACTGAAAAATCTTCATCCCCGGAAGTTCTCACTGGAGAAAACGCTCCCCAGAAATTTTATCTTGTCATCCGTATACTCCCCTAAAATCGAAGATCTGCTGTCTCGGCTTATTTTCATAACTTATCAAAATAACTACTCTTTTTGAAATCGCACCTCTGCAATCCTTATTGGCTCAATATTTGCTGTTATAACTAGAATCGGTTCGATGAGCGAATCGACTGAATCAAATAGTAAGGAGAAGTTTTTATGGCAGACTCTATCTGTAAAGCCCCTCAATCCCCTCGGGAAGTGAGTACGAGACATTTTTTACAATCTCATCCGGACATGAATGAAGCAATTAGTCTTTCCACTACCCCAACAGAGTCTTATCAGGTCTACACTTGCAATAAAGAAGGAAAATTCGTTTTAAAAACTCCTGAAGCTAAATTACAAGATATTACATTAAATGGGGATATTAAAAGTGGCTTAAAAGGAACTCATACTTTTACCACTTCGATGATGTGCGCAGAGAAGTTACCAATCTGGATCGTAGAAAATGAATCTGGACAAGAAATCGGTAGCATTACAGCAAAACCAATTCTTCAGGCAAAACAGAAAGGCGCAGTTCCCTTTTTTGAGCTTGAAGTGGTAACTGCTACCGGAATCTTCGCAGGGGTGACTAGAGTTTGGAGAGTCGATACAGTCGACGGGTTAGCTCCCCAAATTTCATGCAACAACCCTGAACCTGAAAAAATAACTTACGGAGCAAGATATCTGTTTTTTAAATCTGCGCCAAACAGCTCCACTTTATCAGAAGCCGGTTTACTAAGTACCCCTTCTAAAGTGTAAACTTATAACGGTTCAATTTTTAATACTTCGTTCATTAATTCTTTGAGAACCCCGGGCTCAAATGGAAGTTTTAAATTTCCGGATTTGAAAAATTCTTTGAGAGGAAGAGTTCCACCCAACTTGCAAAGATGAAGATAGTTTTTCATCGCCGCATCTTTGTCTTTGATACTCTGCACCCAAAGCTGCCAAGCCCCTACCTGCGCAATCGCGTAATCGATATAATAAAAAGGATATTTAAAAATATGAAGCTGTCGCATCCAGCGATGGCGACGCCATTCGGCTGAATCACCAAAATCGATATCGGGCGCATATTCTTTTTCGACCTCTTCCCAAACTCTTGCCCGCTCAGTTGCACTGTTCGCTTCACCAGAATAAACACGATGCTGAAACTCATCGACCATTCCGATATAGGGAAGAATCAGAATACTGTCGATCAAATGCCGCTTTCGATATTTCTTCGCATCATCCGAATGAAAAAATTCTCCATAATAGGGGTGCGCCAAAAACTCCATCCCCATCGAATGAACTTCACACGCTTCAAGCGTCGGATTTTGAAGTTCAAGAAGATCGATTGTTCGGCTTTCCCACGCCTGAAAAGAGTGGCCACACTCATGCAAAATCGTTGTGACGTCAGATCCTTCTCCGACACTATTCAGGAAAATGAAGGGGACTCGATAATCGGAAAAACCGGTGCAAAAAGCGCCCGGGGCTTTACCCATGCGCGCGGGAAGATCGATCAATTCGTAATCGATCATCTTTTGAAAATGTTCTCCCAATTTTGGAGAGAGCAATTGATAGACTTTTAACGCCGTTGGAATCTGCTCAAGAATTTCAACCTTCAACTTTTCAACCTGGAGATCGGGAAAATAATTCGCATCCCAAATTTTTAAAGAGGATTGATTCTGGCTTGTCGCCTGCTGTTTTCTAATCTGGGAAGCGAGCGGAACCATCACCTCCTTGATCTGCTTGCGAAAGGTCGCAACATCACTCGGATTATAATCGATTCGCCGCATCTTCTGATAACCGAGCAGCGTATAATCGGGATGACCGAGCTGTTTTCCCATTTGGGTTCTCAGCTTCACGCAATCCTCATAAAAACTGTCGAGCTGATCGCGGTGATTTAAAAACCAGGATGAAAAACTTTTAAAACTCTCTTGCCTCAGTTTTGGATCAGAAGAATTGGAAAACTTCGCCTGATGAGAAATTGGATATTTTTTTCCTTCGACTTCAAATTGCGCCGATCCGGTCAGCTTCGTATATTTCGAAAGAATATCACTTACTTCAGTTTCAATCTTGATATTTTCGGGCAAAAAAGAATCTTGTTCTAATTGTAAAATCAAAAAAAATTGCGGACTAAATCTCTTTTCAAGATTTAATCGCTCAGGAGATTTCAAAACTTTTTCCCGAATTTCGGCATTGAGTGATTTATAACTTGGCTCAATATCTTCTCGAAGTCTTTTCTCTTCAGCTTCCGCCGCCTCATCTTGGGTATTTCGGTAAAAAGCGAGAGACGATTTTTCGAAATGGGTATCGATATGCGCTTTTACTTCGTTCCAATAAAGAATCGAAGATTCCCAATCGGAAAAAGTTTTGCTCATCGAAAATTTGGATAAGAGATCTTGAAACCATTTCTGAACATGCGCAGGTTCGAGGTGATCCTGGAAATCTTTGAAATAAACGGTTGGATAACGCGCAGGTAGTTTCATCTTAGTCTCCAGAATATAATTTCACTTTTTGAATCTCTGCCAATTTCTGAAGTGCTCGGTCGAGAGTCCAAAGGGTAAGATTCAACTCCTGTGCAGTAATCAAGATCATTCGATCTACTACTCCGGGAATTGAAATGGAATTTCTTCTTGCAGAATAAGCTAAGTCAATTATTTTTTTCCAAATACTCTTTAAATTCCAATCGATATCTACATGTTCTAACATCTCAAAAAAGCTTCGAATAAAACTCTCTTGAGAGGGAGCGATACTTCCAGAAAGAGCCTCCGCTTCAATTGGATGAATGGTCACAACTTGCTTTTCTTCAAGAAGCAAGGAGAAGGCTTGAAGTGACTTTTGTGAGAGTTGGGGATGTTTTCGAAAAAACTCGACCCAAATAGAGGTGTCGGCCAGAACTTTCATCGTTTTCTCATGCGTCTGAGATCCTTCTGCGAAAGCCCTAAAACACCAGAGCCTTTTAACTTAAGAAGCTGTTCTATTTTTCTTTTCTGAATAAATTCTTGCAGGCTCATCACCACCGCCATGGTCTTGCTAGGGATATCGCCAAGCCTCATCGCCTCTTCCAAAAGCTCTTTAGGTATATTCATTGAAGTACGCATATAACATATATTAAATATGCTTTTATTTCAAAAATCAAGCATATACTTTTGATTTATTTCGGCACCTTTTCCCAATCTTTTAGAAATTTTTCCAATCCAATATCGGTCAAAGGATGTTGCGCTAGCTGTTTAATGACGCTCATCGGCACTGTGGCGACATCCGCTCCAATCATCGCAGAATCAAGAAAATGAATCGGATTCCGAATCGAGGCAACCAAGATTTGGGTTTTTATTTCATAATTTTCATAAATCGTTTTGATCTGAGTGATCAGATCCATTCCAATTTGAGAAATATCATCGAGTCTTCCGACAAACGGGCTGACATAGGTGGCACCGACTTTGCCGACCAGCAGTGCCTGATTCGCACTAAATACCAAAGTAATATTGGTTTTGATATTTTCTTCCACGCAGATTTTCAATGCTTTCAAACCTTCAACGGTCATTGGAAGTTTGACGACAATATTCTTGTGGATTTTGGCAAATTCCCTCGCCTCTTTCATCATCCCCTGACAATCGAGACTGATCGTTTCAGCACTAATCGGTCCATCGACGATTTTGACAATTTCTTCAATCACCTCCCGAAATTTTCTTCCGCTTTTGGCGATAAGAGTGGGATTGGTGGTCACTCCATCCAAAATCCCCATTTCGTGCGCTTCACGGATCTCTTTGACATCGGCTGTATCGATAAAAATTTTCATGGTTTTCCTCCTGAAAAATGAATGGGTATTCTTTACTGCTTCGCCGCTGGAAAATTCGCAACAAAATTCTTAAACGGAACCTCTTTTACATTTCTCTCCGCAAAAAAAGTTTCCACCCGATTCCAGGGCATGCGATTTTGGGTTGAACGTTCCACAGGCAGGACATTTCTTCATCTCGTCCACAACAATCATCTGCCGCTCGGATGAAGATGCCGGTTGCGAATTCGAATCATTTGCCCGTTGAGAATTCCGGTTTCTTTTTTTCGAAGGAACCTGTCTGGGAACCAGCGATCGATAGATCAGATAAGAAAAAAAGAGAAAGAGAAAAAAACTGAACACAAAGTTTATCCTTAGAATTAATTTTGGTTTAACGCCCCGGAAGAGTTGAGAGTCAGATGAAACTTGAAGAGTGGCACAATTTTTTTGTTATCGAGAAGTTGGCTTAACATCTCTTTCACTGAAATTCCTTTGATGGGGTGGATTAAATCCGGTTCAATTTCAGCCAGTGGTTCTAAAACAAACCGTCTTTTATGCAATTCAGGATGCGGAACTTTCAACGGTTTCATTTTAATAATCTCATCATCAAAAAAAAGAAGATCTAAATCGATTAAGCGCGGAGCCCACTTTTCAGCGGAACGAATCCGACCCATCTTCACCTCCAAATCAAGAATCATCTGAAGAAAATTTACAACGTTCAGCTCGGTTCGAACCTTAATCACCCCATTCACATACCACCCTTGGGGAGCACTACTTTTAAGGGTGAGCGGCTCGGTCTCATAAAAGGAAGAGACGCGCAAGACTTTACAAGCTGAATGTTCGTGAATCGCCTGAATCGCATCGACACAATTTTTGGTTTTATCTCCCAGGTTGGAACCGATTCCAACATAAGCGATATGGGTAAGCGGGTACATTCAACAACCTTAAACGGACTCTGGCGGAATATCAACCTCTTCTTAAAAAGAGTTGCCAGTTTATTTCACCCTAAACTGATCATTCATTTCTTCCAAAAATCCCCCCTCCCTTGAGGGGATTTTTAGTGACGGATGATCGCTCAGCATGATAATCCCGCAGCTTCAAAAGGAGAATTCAATGGCACAAATCAACTCACATTATCTTAAACTCAAGGCAGGTTATCTCTTTCCAGAAATTGGTCGAAGAGTAAAAAACTTTCAGGAAAAAAATCCAAACTCCAATATCATTCGATTGGGGATTGGGGATGTCGTTTTACCGCTCGCGCCAGCCATTGTTGAAGCGATGAAAAAAGCGGTGATCGAAATGGGAACGGAGTCAGGATTTCGTGGATATGGCCCCGAGCAAGGTTACTCTTTTTTGATCGATGCGATTTTAGAAAATGATTTCAAGGCTCGAGGAGTGAATTTAAAATCATCGGAAATTTTTGTTTCCGATGGATCGAAATGCGATACCGGAAATATTCAAGAAATTTTTTCTCTCCAAAATCAGATCGCTGTCGTTGATCCGGTTTATCCGGTTTATGTCGACACCAATGTAATGGCGGGAAGAACCGGAAATTATCTCGATTCGGGTCATTATGAAAAAATGGTTTATCTTCCAGCAACCGCAGAGAACTCATTCATCCCTTCCCTACCTGAAGGAAAAATTGATCTAGTTTATCTCTGTTCACCCAATAATCCAACAGGCTCGACCTTAAGCAAAGACCAACTCAAAAAATGGGTCGATTACGCGAGAAAAAATGAAACGATCATTTTCTTCGATGCTGCTTACGAGGCTTTTATCACCGATTCTGCGATCCCCCACTCGATTTATGAGATTGATGGGGCCGAAGAGGTCGCCATCGAATTTCGAAGTTTTTCCAAAACCGCCGGATTTACCGGAACCCGTTGTGCTTATACCGTCGTCCCTGAAAAGCTGAAGGCACGTGACTCCGAGGGAAATCTAGTGACTATCAATCCGCTTTGGAACCGACGTCATACCACCAAATTCAACGGCGTTTCTTATCCAATTCAACGAGGAGCGGAGGCTTGTTACTCATCCGAAGGAAAAAAACAGATTCAGGAACAGATTCATTATTATCTGAATAACGCAAAACTGATTCGGGAAGGATTGAAAAAAATCGGAATTGATGTTTACGGCGGAGTGAACGCTCCCTATATTTGGCTGAAAACTCCCCAAGGAATTGATTCGTGGAGTTTCTTCGACAAACTTTTAAACGAGGCGAATGTGGTCGGAACCCCGGGCGCTGGCTTTGGACCTTCAGGGGAAGGCTATTTCAGATTGAGTGCTTTTGGATTTAAAGAAAAAGTCGAAGAGGCGATTCAGAGAATACAGACAAGGTTGAAAATTTAACTGCTATTTTATTTCTCGATACGGTTCAAAAAACGCGATTCGAATATCATGAATTGGAGTAAAATTTTTCTTTCTCACCTCAAACTGAGTTGCGGTAATTTTTCGAATGTCATCCATACAGAACGCAACTCTTCGATCCGCATTCCCCTTATCGACCACCAAACGAAAATCGCGGATCGGCCCTTTCCAATGGCTTCCAGTTGAAAGAATATAAATCAACTCTTTGATCGGAGAAATCCCGCCCGTTTTTTTCGAATTGTTTTCGATCCATTTTTTAAGAGCTGGATCGATACAATAGGTTTTTTCAGAGCTCTGTTTTCCGGAAGGATCCATCCCAGGATTTAACAAATAAGTTCCAACGCCCGGTTTATAAACGTGATCGACCTCAATTTTTTGACCTTTCGGAAAAAGCTGTTCCCAATAATAGGTCAATTTTACTTGGGCAGCAGGAATACTCTTTCGATCTTCATTGAATTCGACCCGCTTTCCATTGACACGAATCTCAAAATGGAGAGGGTTTTTACTGTTGGGATCAACGCTCAGCTGGCTATCTTCGCTATTTAATGGTGGAAGCGGAAAAGCGACGGTTGTCTTGATATCTTGTCCGGAAACATTTTCAAAAACATAATGCACTTTTACCTGATCGAGCGACAGATAGAGATTTTCGGATTGCATCACGATTCCATCGGTTGTTTGAAGCGTGATTCCACCTGCACCAACAGTTGCAATGGAGTCGTTGCCGAAAGCAGGAGAACTAAAGAAAAAGAAAATAAGAAAAAGGTGTTTTTTCATTTGAACAATTTAAACTTGGTTCTAAAAAGCCTTAAACCAAAGCATGAGACAATTCATTCACTTCAAAATTATTTTTTCTTGAACGGTTTTCTATCGGTCGAAGCTCTGGAGAAGAAGAGTTGATCCAATGATTGACAGAGCGACCTACCAACACTCCAACAACAATCGAGCCAATCACGCCGGCGACAATATCCATCCCCATCAAATCATTCCCAAACAAGAAACGGGCACCGGCTGAAAAACAGGCACCTCCCAAAGAAGCGCCCGCAGCACCTCCCATGCAAAGCCAGCGGGGATGAGTACTCTCTTCGGGAAAAAGTTGGTAATCCCGATTCATACGACAACCATATAAAGCTGCGATTCCTACAGTGGCAACCACTCCGATAAAATTTCCCTTCCAAAATCCTGGATGAACCTTGAAATATTTTTCTGCATGACAAAGAAGATCGGTTACGATGTAGCCACCTCCACCAAAAACCAATGAGCCGGTGATCGCCTCCGATTTTTTCAGTTTAAAAATATCAACATTATCATCCCGAGGAAAACTACTATAGGAGGGGGATTCCACGTCTCTTTCGGCCAATCGAAGTTTTTGTACCATGCAAACTCTTTCAAGAATAAAATTTCTCTTTCATCCTCTGGCAATAAGACTCCAGGTTTTTCAGTCGCTTCGCATGTTCTTTCACGACTGATTCAATTGGAACCCAAAGAAGATTTGCCAGAAACGCATAAACCGTTGCATCAGCCGTCGTTGGCTCATTTCCCATGAAGAAAGGTTTGTTTCCGAGAAAATCTGAAACGGCCGAAATATCCCGTTTACCAATCTCAAAAATTTCCTGGGGAGTATGTCGCCCCATCCCTTGCCCATGCAACTGCTTCAAAAGATTTTTTCGGGCAACTCTTGGAATAATCAGCCGAAGTGGAAAAGGAAAGAATTTGAAAAATGCCTCTCTGACTTTTTTATAATTTTCATCGATTCCCCATCGGGTATAAACCCCGACCCAATAATAATTTTCTTCGAGCATTCGGCGAAAAGCCAAAGAGACCGCTTTTTCGGAAGCAGACAAGTTCTGATCGAGCGAATCTCCGAATTTTTCTTTTAGATATTCGATGATCAGATTCGAATCTCCCATCAATTTTCCATCGTGTTCAATAAACGGCATTTTTCTTTTGGGAGCTTTTCGGATGTCAGCATTTCTGACAACTTCGTACGGAATTTTAGCCATTCGAAGATAGGTTTCAAGTTTCATGCAAGGAGGACTCACGTTTGGAATTCCCCAGGCAGAATTGAATTGATGAAGTTTGATCATTTTAACCCCAAGACCTCTTGCATGTCGTAAAGACCCGGGTTATTTTTTTTGTTTTCAACCAGCCATTTCGCCGCCCGAATCGCCCCTTTCGCAAAGAGATCGCGATTCGTCGCCTGATGTTTGATTTCAAGCCTTTCTCCCGTTCCAGCAAAAATTACCGTGTGATCGCCCACAATATCTCCACCACGAATTGTCTGCATCCCGATCTCTTCATGGTCTCGCAAACAGTCTGCTCCATTTCTTTCAGAACGGAGATGTCTTTTTAATCCGATTGTTTCATAGGCTTTCAATAAAACTTC
>CAZSRQ010000075.1:0-11291 GCA_964609335.1 uncultured Pseudomonadota bacterium | reverse complement strand
CAAAAAAGTTTTATTTCGACTGTTCTTAACCCAATCTATTTTAAGAGAACGAAACTTTTTTTGAAACAAGTCGATAATCATTAGTACAAACCTACAAAAATCGGAGGAGGTATATGAACAAAAAAGTTCTTTTTGTAACTCTTTTTTTAAGCCTCACTTTAATTTTCAATATTCATTGTGGAGGATCTCCATCGGCTCAGAATTCTCCTCCCAGCCCATCTCCAACGCCTCCTCCTGCGCCACCCCCTCCCAATCCAATACCTGAAGAACCTTGTGCAAAACAAACGGCTGTCGAAGCAGAGACTTGCGTGAAGAATTCTGAATTTGATTTATCATGTATTTTCGACTTCGATCATTCAGAACAGGGATGGCAAAGAGATGTCGCCGATTATCTCGATGGAGAAAGAGAAAGGGCCGAGTTCAGAAGTCCCTATATTCAGCTGCCGGTTTCTTCGTTTATCCCTGAAGCTCAGCGCACTTGTTCGATAAAGATAGAAGGGAAAAATCCATGGGATGATTTATTCATGTACATGAAAAGAAAAATTTCAGGGCTTAATCCCAATCAGAAATACAAAATTCATTTTAATATTCGATTTGCTTCGAGTTATCCTGATAATTTTTCTAAGATCAACAGTCCAGGAGGTGGGGAGAATATCTTTTTTAAAGCAGGCGCCACCCAGATAGAACCGATGAGCAGTGTGGTTGATCCAACCAGATTTGTAAGGATGAATATCAATAAAGGAAACCAAAATGGAGGGGGAGAAGATATGATGGTAAACGGAAACATGGTGGTGAAAGATATTCCTCCGAATCAACTTTGTGATAAAAAACAAAATTGTCAATTT
The DNA here is from genome assembly GCA_964609335.1 of uncultured Pseudomonadota bacterium. Lineage (GTDB taxonomy): Bacteria > UBA10199 > UBA10199 > JADFYH01 > JADFYH01 > CAZSRQ01. Next base: position 10,446 of record CAZSRQ010000075.1, on the reverse strand, counting down.
GCCTTCATTTCGAAAGAGATGAAGTTTGCAATGAGCAAAAAAACGAATGATCGGGGAGAGCTTTGGCTCATTGTTGGCACTGAATCGGGAAACACTAGTTTAAACTATGAAACTTTTTACTATGACAAAATCGAAGTCAATTTTGAAAAAATAAACGAATAGTTTTTATTTTTTTCGCTGAATTAATTCAAATAACTTTGATAAAAGAGGTTGAATGCCATTTCCCGTTGCTGCTGAAATGATAAATACTTTTTTCTTTTTCTTCTCGAATTTCTTTTTGATCTTTTCCAGGGAGGATAAATCCTGAATCAAATCAGCTTTTGTGAACACAATCCATTCTGTTTTTTTGGCAAAATCAGGATCGTAAGCAAGAAGCTCTTTTCGGATTTTTTCGTAAGACTTTTCAGGATTTTCCTCCGAATCTGAAGAATCAATTAGATGCAAAAAAATTTTTGTTCTTTCGATATGTTTTAAGAATTCAATCCCGAGCCCAGCCCCTCTATGCGCTCCTTCGATCAGTCCTGGAATATCAGCGACCGTGAACCCCGAGTAGTCTTTGAACGGTTCTACCACTCCCAATTGAGGAACCAAAGTGGTGAAAGGATAATCGGCAATTTTCGGTTTTGCATGAGAAATTTTTGAAAGAAGAGTCGATTTGCCGGCGTTTGGTTTTCCGATCAAGCCGACATCCGCCAGCAGCTTGAGCTCTAGCGTGATAAATTTTTCTTCTCCTTTTTCACCCGGATCGGCTCGTCTCGGCGCGCGATTGATAGAAGATTTGAAATGCATATTTCCTCTTCCGCCACGACCTCCTTGGGCTGCGATGAAGATCTGATCAGGCTCTGAAAGATCGGCCAAAACTTCTCCATTTTCATCTTTGATTAAAGTTCCTTGCGGAACCGGAACGATTAAATCGGCTCCCGAATGCCCATATTGCTGTTTTCCGCGACCATGCTCTCCCCGTTCTGCGGTAAATTTTCTTCGGTAGCGAAAATCGGCAAGGGTCGAAGTGTGGGGGGTCACTTTGAACAGGATCGTTCCGCCACGTCCGCCATCTCCCCCATCCGGCCCGCCACGCGGCTCATGCGCTTCCCTTCGAAAAGAGGCGCAACCATTTCCTCCATCGCCTGCTTTGATATAAATTTTTGCTTCATCGACGAAACGCATAAGCTAAAAGCTAGGAAAATAACGCCAAATCAAGTTGGCGTTTGGAATGATGAAAAGCCAAAATGTAAATTTCGTTTTCTTTTAACCGGTAGATAATCCGGATAGGTTTTTGGATAATCTCTCTTAAATTAGGTCTGCTAAATTCGGGAACTATTCTTCCAGAATAAGGAAAGCGTTGAAGTCGGGTAATTGCTTTAAGAATTTCATCCCGTTCTTTCTGAGAAGTTTTTAAAGAGTCTTTTGCAATGTATTGAATCCAGTTAGAGAAATGGGAAAGTGCTTTTAGAGACCAAACGATTTTCACCCTCTTCATTTCATCCAACCCTTTGCAATACGGGTTATCTTGGCATGGCTGATCCCTTTTCCCTCTTCAATTTCTTTTTCTCCCTGGAATATTTTTTCTGCAAGTCGAAGACGTTCTAATTGCTCTTCATAAGCCTTAGGATCGACCAAAACAGCACATGTTTTTCCATGTTGCGTCAGTAGGATTGTTTTTTCTCGATTGAGAATGCCTAACATCTCTTCAGTTTTTGCCCGAAAGTCAGAGATAGATTGAATTTGGTGAATCGGATCGATTTCCATAAAGCCTCCTAATTTTATAACAAATTTATTATAAAATTGTCACAAAGTCAAAATGGAACTAGGGAAAGAAAAACAGAATAAGTCGGTAATTTTCAAGATTTGTTAAGAAGCCTGAGCGGGATAAACGCTTACCTTTTTACGGTCTTTTCCGAGTCGTTCAAACTTCACAACTCCGGTAACCTTTGCGAAAAGGGTCCAATCTTTTCCAACGCCCACGTTCAGTCCGGGATGAATTTTGGTTCCGACCTGTCGAACGATGATCGTTCCGGCATTGATATTCTCTCCGCCGAATCTTTTCACTCCACGACGTTGACCATTCGAGTCACGACCGTTTCTGGATGATCCACCCGCTTTTTTGTGTGCCATTGAGAACTCCTAGAATACAGGAGAATTTAAAAGACAGAATAATTCTTTCATTCTGATTTCTGTCTCCTGACTTCTGTATTCTGCTTTTATACATTAATTTTTTTGATTTTTATTTCTGTAAACTCTTGCCGATGACCCTGTTTTTTCGAATAACCTTTTCGTCGTTTTTTCTTGAAGACAAGAATCTTTTTCGCTTGGCCATTTCTAATGATTTCGGCTTCAACCGAGGCTGAATCAAGAAGAGGGGTTCCGATTTTGGCATCTTCGGCATTGCGATAAAAAAGAACCCGCTTAAAGCTGATTTCTTGACCTTCAACTCCTGGGATTTTTTCTACCTTGAGTGAATCCCCCTCAGCTACTTTATACTGTTTTCCACCGGTTTGAATAATTGCGTACATCGAAAACTCTCCTCAAATACAGATTAAATCATTGAATAATCACGAAAGACCCGACCTTTTATATCGAGTTGAAAGGTGAAGTCAAGGTTTTCGAGCTTTTTCACTCTTTTTCTTGGCCGATTTTGAGGCAAAAAAACCGAATTTGGGGATTATCTATTGATAGAAATTCTGCGAATCGGGGCAAAAAATGATTTTGATTGAATAATGGCCCTCTTGACTCTACCGTGAAATAAGATTAACAATTTGGAAATATGAATCGTAAAAAATATCTTTTTATATTCATTGTCTTTATTCCTCTTTATGTTCTGGTTTTTAGCCAGATCATCTTTGCTTTCAATCAATGTCGAGAGAAAGAAAAAAATTGCCATTCTTGCTGTGAAGAGTCGGTTCAGCCATTGAATGTTTCTTATTTTGCCCAGCCGGTGAAAACATGCTGTGTTTTTAACTCGGGGGCCCAGTCTTTTTTATTTACTCCTCCTAAAGCAATTCAGGAAAATCCAGGTAAAATTTTAATGAGTCCGTTCCAGCTGGTTTCTTCTGATTTGTTAGTTGAAAAAAGAGTTATCTCTATTTTTGTTTCTTCTTTTTCTTACCGTTCTGTTCCCCTTTTTATTTTGAAGGATAGTTATCTCATTTAGAATTCTCTTTTTTAAAATCATTCGTTCAATTATTTTTAAATTCTTAAGGAGAAATTCTATGAAACGCTTATTTTTAATGACTCTTTTAGTTGGAAGTTTATTCGGATTCAACGCTTTTGCAGAAGGGCATTGTGTCCAATGCGAGGCGGGAACTGTTCAATGTGCCTGTGATTGCGTCAATTGTAACTGCGCAAATTGCAAAGAGTGCGACTGCGATTGCTAATTAAAAGAGGCAAAATCGAAAGGCATCCTTTTACAAGGATGCCTTTTTTATTTGTCTGAATAGGTAAAAAAGAATCTGTATTTTACTTTCCCAACCCGATGAAGATCTTATCTTCTTCCACCCCGCCCGCCCCCGCCAAATCCTCTTCCCCCTCCTCCAAATCCTCCACCCCCAAACCCTCTTCCTTCAAATCCTCCTCCTCCGCGAGAAAAGTTTTGAAAGTTGGATTCCCGCTGTGCTCCCATTTGACGTCCGCGATCTTCCTGTTGCAAATGATTGACAGAACCCCGGTCGAAATCCGAAACGGGACGATCTCTCATTGCACTCTTGTGTTGATAGGTCGCTCTCGGTTCTCCCGGTTGAGCTTCGGCGCGCGTTTGCGTTTTTGAAGGGTTTATCGATTGCCAACTTTTCTGGTTATATTTCTGCCAGTTTCCATCCGAATTTTTTCGGTAAATATTTCCATCTCTTCCGGCGTAAACATTATTCGGGGTTTTTGCGACGCTTCCCTGAGGGGTGCGAACCGCCGTTCCCGATTTTCCGGTCGAGGTTTGATAATGAAAGGCAGAACCTTCTGCGGTGCTTACATGTTCAGTCTTTGCCCAGTTTCCGTTTTTCGAGGCGACTGAAGATCCCCATTGCCCATACGGACCTGAGCCTTGGCGAGTCGCACCGTAAGCGCCGGTCCAAGGATTATAGCCTGCGGCAACGGTTCTGGTTCCGTTTGCTGTTTGCATCGTCGCAGCACGGCCGTAACGCCCAGTGTTTGGGTTATACCAGCCAGCTCCCCCCCATCTTGCATAAGGGCCATAGTATCCTCCTCCATAACCATAGCCTGCGATCCAGGGGTTGTAGAATGCGCCAAATCCGTAGGTATAAGGATACGGGTTGTAAAATCCTCCACCCCAGTAGGGAGGATAGGAATAACCGGTTCCGTAGGTAACTGCGGCGCCCAAGGCTGATCCCAAAAGAAATGTCCCGAGATATCCTGCGGTATAGCTCGACTCGACTGAGTTTGCGACCGTTGAATTTTGGGTTACATAAGTCACATTGTAAAGCGGTGAAGAAGGGGGAATTTGATAAATTTCTTTGGGGATCGAGTCTGCCACCTTCCACGGACCTTGCGGAGCATTCGAAACGAACCAGACCGCATTCTCGCATAAATAATACTGTTTGCCGATTTGGATCACTTTATCAGAACTGTTTGCTGCGTATTGAAGTGAAGTCCCTTCGATCGGTTTAAATTGGGGAGTTCCAACGTACGATGCTTTCGCTTTTCCTTCTGCCTCTGATTTATTCACAACCACGGTGGTAGGAATTTGAGCCAAGAGAACCGCCTCTTCTGCCTCTCGGGTGCCTGGCACCGATGCCAAGACATCCGCTTTCGGCGAATCGGCAGGGATGTTTTTAAAATCTGCAGGTAAATCATTTCCCGCATAACTCCAACCAGAACCTAAATTACCGGTTTTAAACCATCGACCGGAGGTGAGAAAATAAAAGTTTTTATCCTGATGATCAAAAAAGAGATTGCTCGTAGTGTTGCTGGCAAAAGAGAGATTCGTTCCGGGAATGGTTGTGTAAGCGGGTGATCCTTTAAACTGAATCAGCTCTGCAGGAGCCTTGCTGAATAGCACGCGAGGTATCGTTCCATTTTGCACCGGTTTTGGAGGGATTTCTTTCGTCACATCTTCCCAATCTTTGTTGTTCGGGATTTTGGAAAAAGCATCCGGGAGTTGGGTAATCGCTCTCCAGGGGCCTTGCAGAGCTTTCGAGGAAAGCCAGGTTTCGTTGGCTAAAAGAAAATATTGCGAGCTCGGTTTATCGTAAAGCAGCGTCCAGTTTGTGTTGGCGACGAACTCTAAATTGGAATTTCCTTCGACCGGAATTTTCAGTGGCTCTCCATCGGTCCACAACAAAATCGCTGGATCAGTGCTGACAAGGATCGGCGGTGGATCGGTTTTCACTGCAACTGCCTGAATTTTGCTCTCATTTTTTTTGACCGCGGCAACGAGTCGATCCAAAGAAATATGGATATCACGCTTTGGAAAAAGCTGTTGGGTTAAATCCTTCAGTGGCTGGGCTTTTGCCGCTTCCAGTGTGGGAAAGTCGATTTGGCTGATTTGTAGATTGTGAATGAGTACTTGGTGCGTTTCAGCATTCGGGTCGGTGATCGCCTGAAAACGAATGACTCCCAAATTTGCTTCTCCCTTTTTTGGAGAGATGGAGAAGGCGAGTGCTCCGTTCAACTCCCGCTGATCTTTCCAGGAATCGATTTGCGGTTGATACAAAATCAAAGTTTTTCCATCTTGGGTAATCTGCTTTGGCCAGGTTGGATTGGATTGAGTAATTGCCAAGGATGGGAAAGGTGAACTGATCAAAAAAATAGATAAAAATAATGAGATTAAAAAACGGGGGAAAAATGTACCCAAGATTTTAGGATGAGTATGAGATGACATAAATCCTCCTCGAAATAGATGGTATTTAGATGTAGGTTCTATGATGTATTTTAGAGAGGGGGGTGGGGGAAAGCAACGTCTGAATTGGAGGAGAGAGTGAGATGAATGAAGAAGTCTGGTTTTATCGGGGATCGGTAAGAACAATCAAATAATGATGAACAATCAGAAAGTTATGTGAGTGCATCGCAAGAAAGTTAGCAACTTTTTAGCTAGAATCTCGATAATTTTCAAAACAAGTAAAGGATAAATTATGACCATTTCAAATGTTCAATCAAATGATAGTAATGATACCTTCCGCTTCGCTTTAGAAGCAGTATTAGTCATGGCTGGGATTGCAGCTGTGACAGCTGTGGCTAAGCCAATTGCTAAACGATTGTTCGAAAAAAATCTTCCAATGATGCCAGTTTTAACGAACAATTCGAGTCGCGACTCGTTTCTGAATGCGTTTGAAACAATAGGGATAATAGAAAGCGCTACTGCGAAATCAAGAGCTTTCTCTCTTCTACTTGCTCCAGTAGGAGCTGCAGCAGGAGAGCTCTGTATCAAAAAAGCTCTTCCGTTCTTTTTAACCAGGAACCAAATTATTCTAACGCCTTTGCGGTTGGAGTTTGGGGGCTTTTGGGCAGCCTCGATAAGGCGTTAGTCCCATTATGTAATTCTGCTATTGGCATTACCACCGCGTTGGTTGTAGGCCTTTTCTCGCTAGCGTATTACTGTCATTCTGAAAATGATTCTTACCAGCCATCCATCGCCCGAGACATGGGAATTGCATTTTTCATAGGATTTGCTACCTCCGCTGCTTTGAGAGGCAGATGGGCACTCGTTGGATAATATTTGCGACTCTAGGCGATTTGACCTATCTGCTTGAGAGGCGAACATTTGTTGTCTCTGCAAAACACTTGTTGTCCTGCTGAAATATTTAAACAAAGGATTTGAAAATGGGAACTTATAATAAAACAGTCATTAATTCTTCAAAAGCTCCAGTAAACCAAAGAGTTGAAGCGATTTATGATTATGTGGGAGCCGTTTATGGCTCGGGAAAAGATGCAAAATATGATGGTAATTTAACCACTGCAGAAAGACGGAGTGTTATTAGTGAGTTTAGAGAATTGAAGCCAAAGTCTGGAAAACTAACCCAGCAACAGATTGGAGATTATCTTAATAAAGCAAGAAGTTCTTATATTTCAAAACTTCATCTTCCTTCAAATCAAAGAGGTTTTTGTACAATAACTCCAGTTAACATGACTCCATTTATCAGCCCAAAAGTTGGGAAAGGTTACTTTTTTGGTGGACCCCATGCCAATTGCGGCATCGAATTGGGTGCTCTTTATTTCAGTAAAGGTTTGGAGCTCGAAGTGGCAGCTCATCCAGAAAACTGGATTTTTTTTCCCGAGGCTTATGGAATAACCAGCTATGGTGGAAGAAAAGTGAATCCTGATCAGGAGCAATTACTTCTCAAAAGAATTGGCGAGGCATTGGGAGTTCCGCTTTATAACCCACTCCCAAGTAATACGACCGGTCTTGATGTGCTCAAGGCTGCCTCTAAAAAATACAATGTTGCTGTTGAAGAGTATATTTCGATTATTCTGCTTGGATTGATGGTTCAACAAGTGAAATCGGGAAGAATTCCTATTCCACAATGGCCAGATTTGTTTACTGCTTTAACGACCGCTTTAAGTGGGGCTTATAATTCTAAACCTGAAGATTTAAGAAATAATTTCTTTAAGTACATTGATAAGAAAGTTCCTCAAAGTGAAGCGGAAGAGAGAGTGTTTTGGTATAAGTTAGGCACAACAGATTTCATTAGAACCCTGGAGCCAAGAGAAAAAGAATTGATGAGACATCTCATTGACGTTGCGAATGAACTAAACGTTACAGCCATTCAAGCTGGATTAAGAGAAAATCCAACGAGAAAATCGGCTCTCTATCAAGGTGGAAGTGAGCATGCAGATTTAGTTCGAGCGGTTTATTCTTCGAAGTAGCAAGCTTAATGTGAAGTTTTTTTAGTAGAGACATGCCTCCAATTCCTTGATTTTAATTTGAATTTCCCCCCTGTAAAAAACAGTTGTCACATCTCTTGTTTACAGGCAAATATCCATCCTTACGAAATATTCAAAACAACTTTTCGTCAAAAACAACCGGTAACCACTCAACAGGAGTTTTAATTTTTATGGTCGATAAGAAGGCTGCATTACTTTATCATTCCGAAGGTCGTCCCGGGAAACTCGCCATTACTCCCACAAAGCCGTGTGCTACTCAGGCGGATCTTTCACTCGCCTATACCCCAGGGGTGGCCGAACCTTGTCTTGAAATCGAAAAAAACAAGGCGGATAGTTTTCTTTACACAGCGCGAGGAAATCTGGTGGCGGTGATTACGAATGGGACAGCGGTTTTGGGTCTTGGCAATATTGGTCCCCATGCGGCAAAGCCGGTGATGGAAGGTAAAGCGGTTCTTTTCAAAGAATTTGCCGACATCGATGTTTTTGATTTGGAGGTCGCTGAAAATGATCCGGATAAATTTGTCGAAATAGTCAAAGCGCTCGAGCCGACTTTTGGCGGAATCAATTTAGAAGATATCAAGGCACCTGAATGTTTTTATATTGAAGAACGATTGATCAACGAAACAAAAATTCCGATTTTCCACGATGATCAACATGGAACAGCAATCATCTCCACCGCAGCTCTGATCAATGCGTTAGAGTTGACCGGTAAAAAAGCTGAAAACGTCAAGGCGGTTTTTTCGGGAGCAGGGGCGGCAGGAATCGCCTGTGCGAAGATGTTTATGACGATTGGAGTAAAAAAGGAAAATATTTTTATCTGTGATCGAAAAGGGCTTGTGACTAAAAATCGGGAAAATTTGGAAATGCATCGCGGATTTTTTGCGCAAGAGGCAAAAGCGCAATCGCTGGCCGATGCGTTAAAAGAGGCTGATGTCTTTGTCGGGGTTTCTGAAAAAGGGCTTGTCTCTCAAGAGATGCTCAAGACGATGGCGCCGAATGCGATTGTATTTGCGATGGCGAATCCCGATCCGGAAATCGGCTATCATGAAGCGTTGGAGGTTCGTAAAGATATTATCATGGCGACCGGAAGATCCGATTATCCAAACCAGGTAAACAATGTTTTGGGATTTCCCTTCGTCTTCCGTGGCGCTTTGGATGTCGGTGCGACGAGAATCAATGAAGCGATGAAGCTGGCGGCGGCGCAAGCGTTGGCGCAGCTGGCGAAAGAAAAAGTGCCACACTCTGTTTGTAAGGCTTATCAGATGGAAGAATTGTCTTTTAGCCCAACCTATATCATTCCCAAGGCTCTTGATCCGCGTGTGCTTTTATATGTAGCACCAGCGGTTGCTCAGGCGGCGATTGACTCGGGAGTGGCGAAACGCCCGTTTTCCGATCTAAAAACTTATCGTCAGAAATTGCTCGGATTGATTGAACAGAAATTTAAACGAGATGATTTGATGGAAGAGCTTTTTTTTTCAAATGAGTTGCCGCTTGCGATGACGAGATGAAATACGAACTGACTGAGCATGCTCGGGATGTCATTAAAGAGCGAGAAATTGAGATTTCTTGGTTAGAACAGGTTTTGTTTTTTCCTTCATTAAGTAATCACAATTAAACTTTTGAAAATTGCTGTCATTCCCGCAGGCTTTTAGGCGGGAATCTCCTGATTCAATGATTGAGTAGGGGGATCCCCGATAAAAGCACTCGGGGATGACAGCGGTTCATAATTTTATCTAAAAGATTAAATTTGTGAATGTAGTTTGATAAAAAAATGAAAGGAAAATTATGAAGCTAAAAGTAGACGAAACAGCAGATGCACTTTACTTGCGTTTGGATGATTCAAAAATTGTGGAGTCTGAAGAGGTTTCTCCAGGAATTGTGTTGGATTTTAATGAACAAAATCAGGTGATAGGAATAGAAATTCTTCGTCTATCAAAACGGACTCCAACCTTAAATATTCATGAATTGCAATTTCAAACGGTTCGATCAACCGCATGAATCCAAGATCAACCGCTCGACTCACAACCTGTTTCACTCCTCTCCTTAATTCTCCGACACAACCCCGAAAAAATGATTTTGTGGATTGGATAAAGAAAATACCAATAAAAAAATCCAAAGAGCCCTTTCGGTTCGAAAAAAGCGGTTTGAATAAAGTGAGAAGAATTCGGATTTTTTTCTGCCATCACTTCAAATTGCAGCCATGCTCTCCCTGGTAATTTCATTTCTGCGCGAAGACGAATTAAACGGTTTTTTTGGACCTCTTCGACCCGCCAAAAATCGAGCGCATCACCCACCATCAGACTGTCTGGATTTCTTCTTCCCCGTCTCATTCCGATTCCTCCGACGAGACGATCCAGAAATCCCCTGACTTTCCAGGCCCCATTGAAATAAAACCAGCCACGGTTTCCTCCGATTCCGGAAAAAACTTTAAAGACCTGATCGGGAGAATTTTTTATTTCTGCCTGCCGGGTCTCGATAATCATCCCTTCGCGGGTTTCAAGATTGAGAGGAAGAAAGTTTTTTTTCTTGATCAGGGAAGAGGCGGTGGACCAAATCGTTTCAACTTCAGATTTTTGGATTCTTTGCAACGCAAGCTCAACCGCTTTCAGGTAGGAG
>CAZSRQ010000074.1:0-11542 GCA_964609335.1 uncultured Pseudomonadota bacterium | reverse complement strand
GACATAAATATCAAAATCGGTTGTTTTTTTGTTTACCAGAAAATCGTTCAACGCCTTGAGCCCACCCGCCTTGAAAGCACCGCCAGACACTGCTCCCCCGGCAAGTACCAAAGCGGTTTTGGCATGAAGCTTCTTTTTGGAAAGATCGCTTTTTTGAACAATCGTGATTCCCATCCGCAATTCTCCTTTGATTTTTTGTGAACAAACAGGAAGGCCTGAGTTTATGGATTATGACTCGGTGTGTAAAGTGTTACTTTCAACAAACCACTACCACCTTTTATCCCGAAGTTTATTCAACTCTTTTAAAGAAGCTGAGTTATCCGGATAAATGCGATAGGCGGTTTTAAACTTGTCATAAGCACTCTTCTCATCCTTCTGTTGAAGATCGAGGAACGCCAAATCGGTTAACGCGTAAGATCTCCAAGCGGGAGCAGGATTCGTTGCCAAAAACTCTTCGTAGGATTTTCTCGCCTCGGGAATCTTATTTTCTTTTCCGTAGATTTTTCCTTTAAAAAATTTTGCAACCGTGATTTGTGGATCCTGTTTTTTTACCATTTCAAAAAGCTGATGCGCTTCTTTATATTTTCCCTGATTGATATAAATATCCCCCAAAGAATTTTTGGCGACGATATTTTCAGGATATTTTTTCAGAACCGCTTCCAAAAGAGCCATCGCTTTATCCGGTTTTCCTTCATTGTTGTAACAGAGAGCCAGCATTACTTGAGCCAGTGGACCGACCAGCTTTCCTTCATTCGCCGCCCGTTCAATCTTGGTGAGCCCTTCCGCGCGACGATCTTTGAAAACAGGCAAAAATTTAAATCGATTGGTAAAAACCGATCGCCAATAATCGTACATCCCAAAACCCAAATCGACATCGACCAACGTTGGATCTTTTTCCTGCGCTCGTTTGAGAGCTTTTTGAACAATATTCGCCTCGCTCAAAGTTTTTAAAATCGAATCCCTTCTCATATAATAAAAACTTCGAAGGCCTGCAGAAGAGCCAGCCAAAAAGAGATCCCAGGCAGAGGCGTTTGGATCATCCAAAACCTTATTCACAATTTCCTGATTTTTGTTTGAAACCTCGAGATATTCTTTTTCAAAGCGAAAATCATAATTCTCAAGCATTCGAGCTTGCCAGACTGTCATCTGCGCAAACGTTCCGAGAGGGGAGTGGGGGGTTTCTTCGCTTATTTTTTTGAAATACTCGATCGTTTGATCATATTTGCGATGAAAGCCGAGATCCCGTCCGATCACCGCTTTTTTCTGGATTTCATCCAAGGATGGAATATTCGGTTTGGGATCTGCTTGGAGGTTGGTAAAGGAAGTGAAAATTAAAGAAATAACAAAATAGATAAAAAAGAGCGTTTTTATTTTTTTCATGATTTTATCTCCCTATTTTAGTCATAACAAACGTAGGGGCAAACCTTGTGTTCGCCCTAACTTATATGAACAATCGCCAACACTCTATAATATCATCCACATTTTTAGGGCGAACACAAGGTTCACCCCTACAAAAAACAGACAAATCTAATTTGGCAAATTCATTTGGAATAGGCGGATAACAATTTAGCCCCCAAAAACCTTTGCCCTCTCTTCCACAAAATCGATTACTTTCTTTTCTGATTTTCCGCCCAGAGTCTGATTGATCTCCCGAATTCCCATGGGAGAGGTCACATTGATTTCTGTCAACTTCTCCCCGATAAAGTCAAGACCTACAAATGAAAGTCCCAACCGGTTTAAATCAGCGGCTAATTCAGAGGCAATCTCGATTTCCCGTTTGGTTAAAGAACACTTTTTCAACGCTCCACCGCTATGAAGATTAGCTCGATGATCCCCTTTTTGGGGAACTCTCAAAAAATATCCGAGAATTTCTCCATCGAGCAAAACCACCCGTTTATCCCCTTTTTTGACACTCGGCAAATACTCTTGGCAGACAATATATTCCGCCTGATGATTCGATAACGTTTCAAAGGCGACTTTCAGGTTTGATTGATCTGATTTTATGTGAAAAATTCCTCTTCCACCGGAACTATTAATCGGTTTTAGAATGACCCCATGAGCCAAATTTTTTGAAAAACGGAGTAATTCCTGATAGTTCTTTGTAACGCAGGTTTTGGGGATAAACCTCTCAAAACGAAGCGGGAAGAGCTTTTCTGAGGCAGTCATAATCCCCAAAGGATCATTCACCATAAAAACTTGATCACGAATAGTATTGAGCAAATAAAGGTGATGAAGATAGCTGAGATCAAACGGCGGATCTTTTCTCAGAAAGATTGCATCCAATTTTGCCAAATTAAATCGCTTTTTTCGTATGATCTTGTAGAATAGTTTTTTTCCAATTCCAAAAATTTTGATCTCTTCTCCTTCTCCGTAGAGAGAATTTAAGTGATAAAAAATTTGAGAGAGGGTAAAGCAGGTAATCAAGTGTCCTCGTTTTTGGACCTCAGACATCAAGAAAAGAGTTGTTTCTCTCTGAGGATCAAACTGTGAAAGAGGATCAATCACAAACCCAAAATTTAACTTATTTTTTTTCATGAAAAAATTTCAAAATAACCAAGATAATGTTCGTCTCGACCTTTTCCTCAAAGAAGCGTGCCAAATTTCGAGAAAAGAGGCAAAAAAACTTTTGGATGCCGGCAAAGTTTTAGTCAATCAGCTTAAAGTGATTATCGCCTCTTGGGAACTAAAAAAAGGGGATCAAATCGCTCTTTTAGGCGAAAAGGATATCACTCCCCAAAGCGAGTCGGCAAAGAATTATTTTTTGAAGGTTTATCATGAAGATGAGCATCTGATTGTTGTAGAGAAAGATGCAGGGATCGCCTGTGAAACCACACCGATTGCATTAAAGCCGTCTCTTCCCGAAATCATTTATCAATATTTAAAAAGAGCTCATCCCAACTTTTCACATCCTTTTGTCTTGAATCTGCATCGACTCGACCAGCAAACCTCCGGAGTGATGGTTTACGGAAAAAGCAAATCATCCACCCCTTTGCTCGAAGCGTTTAAAAAACATCAAATTCAACGCCGATATTTGGCAATCGTCGAAGGAAATGTCAAAAAAGATCAGGGAAAAGTCGATGTTTCACTTCTGAAAAAACCGCACGCGATCGGCCGAAAAATGTTTCCGACTGAAGATAAAGATGCCAAAAAAGCATTCACCGAATATCGAGTATTGCAACGTTATCAAGATAAAACCTTGCTGGAAGTGATTCTTAAAACTGGAAGAACCCACCAAGTGCGAGCCCATTTGGCTTATCTTGGGCATCCGGTGGTAGGGGATTCAATCTACGGGAAAAGCAACAAAGGCGTACGATCGTACGCCCCTGCGTTGGCTTTGCATGCCGCTGAAATTTCTTTCATTCACCCAGTTTCCAAAAAGAAAATGAGCTTTAAATCAAAACCACCCAAAACATTTCAAAGTCTCATCACAAAAGAAATGCGATAAGAACTTTTGGATATCAATCTCCGCCAGAAACATCTAATTCACGGGTCGTATTAGTGACAATCACCACATTATTTTGCACGGTGGATGCTCTTCCGACCTTGATTTTTAAGCTATAGGTACCGGCTGGGAGTGTTTGAGGATCGGATGAGTTAAAACTTTTCACCAATTTTCCATCTTGTGAAAAAACCTCGACTTTATCTGCAGCAGGATGAGGAGTATTGATCTTTAAATTTCCAAAACCGGTCACTACGACTTTAGTATATTCCGTTGGACTTACTTTAATCTGGTTCGACCATTCAGAGTTTTGCAGTTTCACTACCAAATTGTAGTCTCCTACCGGAACCTTAATCATCTCTCCCGACTTAAAAGTCTGCTTGAAATCATTTTTACCGGTTAACTGGCAACTGTCAGAACTTGGAAGAGGGCTTTCAACCTTCACAAAACCAAAAGCTCGATCCGCTTTTGGAGCGACTGGATCCAGAGCAAATGCTTTCATTCCAATTAAGCTCACCAAAACAACAAAAAATGGGACTATTTTTCGCATATTCTTCTCCTTTATTAAAAAGTCTGCTGTCAGCACCGAGCTATCAGCAATGAATTATATTTTTTCGTAACTACTCAGGTCCCTCAATAAATTTTATACAAATGGGACATGGTGAGCCTGTCGAACCATCACTCGAGTGCACTCAATGGATGGTTCGACTCCGTTGCACTACGCTCACCATGTCCCTATTGGACACCTGAGTAGTTACATTTTTTCAATCGAATCTTCTTTTTCTACTTTGATATCCCCGTCATTTCGGAACGGCTTTTGCGGGATTTTAGGTGCAATGATTAAATCTCCCCTTTTTAAGCCTGCAAAAACTTTATTTTTTGCACCTTCATTTTTGTCGAGTCTTGTTAAATGCCATCTTCCAGCTGGACCGCAAAGAACGATTTCTGATTTTCCTTTTGAACCCATCAAATTACTAATCGCTCGGTAAATCGTTGAACGATCTTGCTTTGCCGGGAGATGATCCAAAGGAGTTTGGGATTTCGAGCCAAAAATAAAATAGGAATATTTTAAAAACTCATTCTTATTCTTCAAAATCTTATCCAAATCTTTCATGAATTCAGGCTCTTTCCAGTCAGCATAAAAATGACACCAATCTCGATCAGAAACAGCAAGCATCGGGCAATTTTTCGTATGAAGGCAGGGAGCAAATAAATGCAATTTTTTCCGGGCGATCAACACATCCCGAAGTGCCATCATTTCACGGGTCGAATGTCTTAACGCTGGATCAACCAAAATCAAAAATCCGTCGCTTGCCAAATGTCTTTGATAAATCTTTTCTAAAAATTTCGCCTTCTCTTCAATCTGCTCGTTTCCCCATTCATTCAAAAAGTTTGAGGCGATAATCAGATCGTATTGATCATTTTTTAATAAAGTATCCGGCTTGCCACGTCGAAGATCAAAGGTTCTAGCTAAACAAGAGGTTCGCCAGGCGTAACCTTTTCCTTTGATATTTTTGATCATCTCATCATGAAAAAACTGGGCATCTCTTAAAATATGATAATTTTGGTCTAAAGATAAAATCGAGATCTCTTTCTTTTCATTTTTTTCGCTCTGTTCCGCCAAAAGATCTAAAAAAGCCAAAGTGAAAGTGGCTGGGCCAGATCCGAGATCCAGAATTTTCAGTTTTGATTTTTTAAATATAGAAGCGGGGAGTTTCTGTAAAACGGTTTGGGCTTTGCAAAAATTCAGGGGGAAAAAATATAAGAGATATCCAGCTCGAAGCTTTTTATCATTTAAGTAGTTGGGAGGAAGATCTCCTCTTTCACTCGTAAATAATCCGGAAAGAGTTTTTGCCCCTTCCGCGAAAAATTTCAGATCTTTCGACCCAAAATCTCTTTCAGTGAAGACTTTTCGGTTCGTTCCGGCGTAAAAAGTCTCTTTCAAATAACGTTTTAGGATTGACTCTAAATATTTTGGAAAAGTATTACCCATAAAAGTGAGTTAGCTCTCTACTACAGATTTACTAAAATATCTATTTTATATCTTTTTTATTTTTCCTTTGTCTTCTCTTTGAAAGAATGAGTAAAAAACCTATTGAATTCAAATAATTATATCTATTTAAGGACTAAAAATGCAACCAAAAGAATCTAAAAATGAGAAGGAAAAAGTTGGAATTTTACTGATTCATGGCTTTACTTCCGACCTAAAATCGGTCGATGGGCTCCTCCCTTACCTCAAAAAAAATCATCTAAAATACAAAACACCGATTTTAAGAGGGCATGGAACCCGGTTTCAGGATTTAAAAGGGGTAACCCACAACGACTGGTATGCCGATGCCGAAAAAGCGCTTTTCGATCTGGCCAAAACCGTCGATAAAGTGGTGGTGGTTGGACTTTCCATGGGAGGACTGGTCTCACTCAAGCTCGGAATGAATCACCCAGATAAAATTGCTGCCGTGGTAACCGTCGCTGCCGCCTTAAAATTTGCCGACCCTTTCGCCTTTTTGACTCCGATCTTGAGCAAAATCATTCCTTATTGGCCAAGCCCAAATTCTTTTAATGATAAAAAACTAAAGAAAAATTGTTTGAATTATAAATGGTTTCCAACGGATGCCTTTGCCTCTCTCTACGAATTTGCGCCTCAAATAGAAAAAACTCTTCCGAAATTCAAGGTTCCAATTTTGATTATTCACTCAAAAAAAGATCAGGTGATCGCTCCGAAAAGTGCCGAAATTATTTATGAAAAAGTTTCTTCCAAACAGAAAGAGATCCAATGGTTTTACAAATCTGGGCATGAAATGATGCAGGATCTGGAAGCAAAAGAGGTTTTTGAAACGATCATCGATTATATTTTAAAAATCTCGTAACTACTCAGATATCCAATAGGGACATGGTGAGCGTAGTGCAACGAAGTCGAACCATCCATTGAGTGCACTCGAGTGATGGTTCGACAGACTCACCATGTCCCATTTGTATAAAATTTATTGAGGGACCTGAGTAGTTACAAAATCTCCAAAAAATCCCAAAAATGAAACCTACTCATTTTTCAAACTAAACCGAAGCGAAACCGAAAGCGGTTTTGCATAATACGGAAACGGCGCCGCTCGCTTCACCGCCGCCAACGCTTCTTCATCGAGGATTGAAGAACCACTCGAGTTGACCACTTTGATCGTTTGAACTTTCCCGGTTGGATCCATCAAAAAACTGATACTAACCACCCCTTCAATTTTTCTCGCTCTCGCCAAAGCGGGATAACGTTTTGCCCTTTCAATCTTATTCCGAATCTCCGCCATGAGAGAAGAAGAGCCGTTTGAAAAACCGGGAGAACCTTTTGCAGAAGCGTTTCCCCCTTCCGAATCTGAACTGGAATTCAGTCCACCCTCTTTATTTCCATCTTCTGAATTCTCGGTGGTTTCTTGAGAAGATTTTTTTTTCGAATCGATTGGACTTTTCAAGTCTTGGGGATGGGCTGTCTTGGCTTGAGATTTTTCAGTCGGATGAGAAACCGGTGAACTGGAAGAGAGAGAAGAATTGGAAGAAGAAGAATTTTGACTTCCACTTCTCAAACTTAAATAGAGGGATTTTCCATCCCCTCCAGAAAGAAAACTTTTGTTCCACCAAAAAAGGCTGATCAAAATCAGACTTCCAAAAAAAAGGAAATGAAAGATGATGGCGAGAAAAAGATAAATATAAAATCGGTTTCGCATCAATTTAAATATCTTACCCTTTCCTCCTAAGTGTGATTCTACGGATCTGATGGGCGAACTGGCTTTATAAATTTACTTTAGGTTTTGGTCGATTTTTTACGGATCAATCCGTCAGATCCGTAGAATCATACTTAGGAGGATCATACCTCGCCAACATCTCCGCCCGCCAATGATTGAGAAGTTTATCCAGATTCAACAGATACATTGAAATTTCTTTGATCTCTCTTTCCTGGTTTAGATGAATGTTGGATTTTAACTGAACCACTTTCTCTTTTAAAATCTCAATCTCCTGAATCAGATCGGTCACCGTCAAATTTTTCGCATACAGCGCATCTCTTTCGAGAAAAAGTTGATTGAGTAAAATATGCACTTCTGAAAAATAATAGTAAGGATCTTCTTTCGAAAGAAAAAGCTTTGCCTTCTCAAAATGGATCACCGAACTTGAATAGTTGTTCTGATAAAAAAGGATTTTCGCCAATAAAAACCGGGCGAATCCATTTTCAGGATTTTCTTTGACCAGCTGATCAACGAGGGTTGCCGCTTCGTCGATTTGACCAACCTCCATCATCGCTTTCGACCGAAGAAGTTGAAAATTCAGATTCGGATTGTTCTCAACTTTCAGGGAAAAATCAAAAAACCGGAGTGCCCCCAAAGGTTCGCCCAAGCTGAGAAGAGACTTTCCAACCTGAGCCAAATATTTTGAGACATAAGGATCTCTCGTTTCAGCATGAAAAGCAAAATCGCTCTTTTCATCCTCTTCCAAATTAAGAGTGGGGCGATGAAAACTGACCCCTTTTAAATTTCTTGGGAGGATTCGCTGCAAGCTAACAAGATCAGAAGGGCTGATCACAGAGGTTTTGAGCTCGACACACTTTCTGCTCGATTCTGAAAAAAGGAAAATGGATATCTGATTTTCTTTTTCTTCCATAGAATCTTCGTCGAATCTAATAGGTCTGAATGGCCGCCATTGTTCCTGGAAAACCGGTTAAAACAAATAAATCGGGGCCAGTGAAATCAACCCCTGCTTTTCCTGGCCTTATGGCTGTCGGACCAGCACCGGAAACCCCTCCGAGCGAAGCCTTGAAACTTAAATTGTAATAATCGGGTAGGATTTCCGGTTTTTCACCCCCGATTCGAAATCGATAAACCGAATTCCGATTGAAACTCATGACAAATAAAACCCCTTCCGTTTCATTTAAAACAACATCATTTATATAATCAGAAATTCGTTCATTTTTAATAATCAAAAAAGGGCTTTTGGTAGATTCTGAAACTGTAGAGGATTGAATATTAATTTTCAAAAGATAATTGTAGGTTGAACTTCCGAGATAAGCGGTTCCATCGGATTGTACCGCCCACTCTCTAAAAGCAGGAGCGGTAAGATGAAGATCGACTGTTGAGAGAACTGTTCCGGAAAAAGGATCAATCAGATCAACCCCTCCCGGAGTTACAGGTTCAGAGCTATTTTGCGCATCATTCCTTTGGGTAAGCCCGGTACAGGTCAACAACACTTTTCCATTCGAAAGTGTGGTGAGCCCGGTCGCATTAAAACCTCCAACCGATGGCTCGCCACATTGCGCCGCCACAAACCCGGAGGGAGAGATCGAGGCTGGATCCAGTTGAACATTGAAAACTCTCACGATTCCCTGAAGAGCATGATCAATTTCAAGATTTTGATTATAATAAAGATTTGAAAAGCTGATCAGCAGCTTTATATTTGCTTCAGATCGAACAACCGCTAGGCTGGCCGGAATAGAGAGAGCAACTTCTCCCTCAACTTTGTCAAGCGGGGCCCCATTTCGGTCGACCTGTCTCAACGCTTTATTTTGCGGAACAGTGATTTTTTCGTTCAGGGATAAAACTTGGTAGACAGCACCGGTTTTAGGATTGAAAAAAACTACCGATCCTACTTGACCCAAAATAGAAGTAAGCAAAAAAGCATGGGTAGAGTCAAGGATTGCCAGACTATTCGGATAACCAAGCCCATTCAAGGCTGAGGAAGGAAGCCCTTTAAAATTATCCGATTGAAAATTTGCCTGGCCCAAGCGTGCTTTTTCCAAATCAATCGCAATGACTGACGCCGGATTTGTCAAAGTGACAAAAGCGGTATTTCTCAAATCGGGCTGATTAAGAATATCGATATCGGCCGGATAATCTCCCAATGTGAGAGCAGAAATTCCCGGTTGAACAAAGAGAGAATTGCTCGGAGGAGCGGTTCCAATTCCCCCCCCACAGCTTGATAAGAGTGATAATCCGAATAAAAATAGGGTCAAGAGATGGTTTTTTTTCATATTTTGTACCTTACAGGTTCAACGATCGACAAAAAAGGGCAAACGAAGGGGATTCAAGGTCATTGCTTGGACCTAAAATGGCCAACGAACGACCTTAAAGGTCGAACGATGGACCTAAAATAGGGTCGTTTCCCTCTTTAAGGGGGAACGATGCCTAAACTTTTAGCATCGTTCGCTCTTGGAGATGGGAGATCCGATATAAAAGAGCCTCCATCCTCTCTTTTTGATCGAAACCCCGAAAATAAGAGGAACGGTGTCCCCCTACTTCCAGCAAGTAGTCACGACTTCAGTCGTCTGTCATAAAAGATTTCACCAACGCATGAGGAAAATTCGGGCTGTCGGGATTCACCACCACTTTTTTATGCGCTGGGGAGACAATCAGATCCATATCTTCCATCGGCACCGCCCCCAAGAGTACTTCGTCCCCCAAGACAAGCGCACCGACAAAACAGTTCCGATTCTCAAACTTCACCAAGACAGGGCCGACATAAGGAACCAGCTGTCTTTTCCCATCCGCCGTTGTCACCTCCCGTTTTTCAAGCTCTTCCAGATCGAGCTGAATTTTCACATGCTCCGGAATGCAAAGCATTAAAGCTCCTGTATCGACAAGAGCCCCTATTTTCAAGGGTGTAATCTCGTTTTTGCGTGGATTTCTTAACTCAATATTCGTTCGTACATATCCCATGAATCATCCTTTCGTATGACCTTTTTTATCAGACCGTTAAAAATCTACTGAAGCGTTACCGCCACAATCTTCGCTCCTCTTCCAACAAACAATCTTCCTCCTTCGAGAAGAAGTTCGCTGACAGTTTCAGCATATTCTTGTTCGGGAGAAGAAAGAGGAGCACTTGAAAGATCAAGCTCTTCTTCGGTTTTTCCGGTTTTTAAATTCAGACGATATAAAGTCCGGCTATTGATATTCGCGACATAGGCGTTTGCTCCCCGAATTTGGACATTGCTAAAGAAAATTTTTCTTCCATTTGCTTTGATTGGATTTCCCGCAGAGTCTTGAACAGAAATGGTTCTTTCCAAGCGACCTTCCTTTAAATTAACTACCAGAAGATTTCCGGAGTTATCCGCCGTGGAGAGAATTGCTTTCGATCCATCCTCACTTAAAGCAATTTTTCCATCTAAACCTAGGGTTTGATTTCCCAAGTCGATCGCCTGAATCAACTGTTTTGTTTTAAGATCAAAAGTTAAGAGAGCGCTGGCACTGAGAGATCTTCCTCTATCGTCCAAAGCCCCTGCAAGTTTTACAATCAGCCGATCCCCTTGAATTAAAAGACCAACCGGATTGTAATATTGTTTTCCATTGGCAATCATTTGGAGAAAACCATTCACTTGACGCTGAGGATTTACAATAAAAACAACCCCGGGAGGATAATCGGCTTTCCCCCCTTCAAAAACAACATCGGAGAGCGCGACATACTTATTCCCAGCAGAATCTGTTTCAATTCCTTTAGGCATATTCAAAACCACATCTCCGGATAAAGCTTTTCCTCTCGCAGAAACTGGAATTTGAAATTGATTCGCCGGGATTGCCGGAAAATTGATTGGACGAGCATTGTTGGGTTTTCCCATTTGATAGACTCTCAAATTGGAAGGAATCGATAAAAGCGGCGATCCCGCAAAATCGACTACTAACTCACCGCTTCGAGTAGGAACTGTTTGATCGGGAAGTTCCGACGGAACAGAGAGAGAAGTTACCTCACCTTTATTTAATGGATTCCAACCAAAAACTCCCTGTTTTCCAAAACCTGAATAATTTGCACAAGCACCGGTTGCTTGAAGTTGTCCTCGCAAGAGAACTGTTCTTAAATCAGTTGGGAAGGAGCCATCTCCACAGGGAGTAGTTAAATAATCCTCTTTCGATCCAAACCGAGTAGGAACTTTTGAGTCAGTTGAATTAGTCGGATTGTCCGGGGATTGGCTACAAGCGGCTAAATAAGCGGCACCACAGCTTAAAGTAAGCAAACCTAATCGAACAGCGAGTGACATATATTTTCTCCTTTTTATTTTTGGTTAAAATTTTGTAACTACTCAGGTCCCTCAATAAATTTTCTACAAATGGGACATGGTGAGCCTGTCGAACCATCACTCGAGTG
>CAZSRQ010000073.1:0-11854 GCA_964609335.1 uncultured Pseudomonadota bacterium | reverse complement strand
TCTAACCCCTTAAAATATCTTCTCTTTTTTCTACCCCAAGTAAGTAAATGCATCCTAAAGATTACTGAAGGAGTTGTTTTTCATGGCTGTCAAAGATGCGAAAGAAAGCGGAGCAAGAGATTTTAGTGGAGCGCTGGATTGGTCTACAGCCGCTGGGTCGGATACTCATGCTTCTGGCCCTTTTATTTCAGAAAACCAAAATTTCACTCCTGCCCAAGGTTCTTACTTTTTAGTTGTGAGAGATTTTTCTTCATTAAGTTTTTTTGTGGAAGCACCTCCTGCTGCTACGCTTTGGAAAACTGGATCTATTTCCGTTCCTCAAAATGCTCATCCCTATTCTTCTCTGGATACTAATGGCAGTCTGGTCCGATTAGAAAAAGAGATGAAAGCTTTAGAAGATCAGCTTGGGAAAATTGATCCGAAAGATTTGAAGCAGATGAAAGAAATTACCGCTCGGTTAGAATTTTTAAAGAGAGCAGATGCAATTCTAAAATCAACTCCAGAGATCTCTCCTCTGCTCTTGTCAGAAACCGTTGAAAAGATTTTATCGGAGAATTCCACTCAAAACAAAGAAGCCGAAGCTGTTCTACAAGCTTTACAGAAATTCAGAACGGCTCAAGAGAATGCTCAATTTCTTTTGCTTCGGGTCGCTCAAGAATATCCTTCTGCCTCTCCTCTGATTGGAGAAGTTGATTTTAGCCGAAGAAATCCTCGAGTGCTTCCTTATCACTCCAATGGTTATCTGACCCCCGAACAGGTGGCAGCGGTCTATCAACCTCCGATCGAAAGACTCCAAGCTCTTCCAGTCGCTCGTGCTTATGAAGATCTTCAACGAGTCGATCCGCAATCGGCAGACAAAGTGAGCACCGCTCTTCTTCGCTTGAGAGAATATGAAACGCTCCCTTTTTCTTTAGGATCGGTGGAAGCGATTGAGAAAGAAACGGCTCGACTCGGAGAAATCGCTGATCCTGAAATCCCTAAATTCCTCGCTCGTGTCGCTGAAAAACGAGAAAAGCTCGCTCAAGAAGATCCTCAAACCAAAGCAGCTCAAGATTTTCAAGGGGGGATGGCGAGGTTATCTCCTCATCTGATGATTCTCTCTCTTCTCGAATCTGCTCCTGAAGGATTACAGGTGAATCAAGCCCAACTCGATGCTTATCGAGATTACTTTGTTGGTTTGAGAGATGGATTGAAACGAGATTATGACAAGCTGGTTCCTCCTGGAATGATCATTATCCCCGATGGAACTTGGGAGAGATCACCCGCAAAGAAAATTCAGGATCGTTTAGGTCAAGTCGAACAGGCGATTGCGACAATGGACTCATTAACCGATGCCACTCCCCAAGTGGCGTTAGTTCGCTATGCAAAAATTCGTTTTGAGTTTGAGCTCAAAAGCGAAGAACCTGCTTTAAGAGAAACAGTCCGAAAGAAACTCGAACAGGTGGAGCAAATCCCTTCTGGCGTAAAGAACGAGGAGCTGGTTGCCATTCGTTCTCAGCTTTCAAAAGCGAATTCCCTATCTCCTCAAGAAAGAATTCAATTCTACGCCCGAGCCTCCGGCCAACTGGATGAGCTCGTATTTCCACGTTCCCTCGATGCAAAGATTGTCATGCTGAAAGAGGGTAAGGAGACGGTAGGAATTACCGACCGAACCATCAACTGGGCTTTGAATTTCGCTCCTCGAACGATAGGAAGATCCGAAGAATTCATAGAATTGGGAGGGCAAACCGGTCATCTAGAAGTCGTGATCACTCGCTATCAAGAGGTTCAGGATTTATACGATGCTGGAAAAGTCGATGAAGCAAGAAGAGCTTTCTTATCTCTGGAGCAATCGACCTTAATGGCGACCGCTGCCGATAAAGTACAATTTTCCGCTTCTTTCAATCGATATGCGGTCGGATTAGGACTGGTCGCTGCAGCCGCAGCCGTAGGATATAGCGGTGGAACTTTAGCAGAACCTCTCTTTGGAAAAGAACTATCTCTTCTCTTAGTCAATGCTCCCCTGTTTTGGGCGACTTATGAATATCTCGACGCGAAAACAAAAGGGGTAGAAACAAATCCCTTTTATCATCCGGAAGAGGATATGGGGCAAAACACCTTTCGAGTGACCAAGGGAATTCTGTATACGTATGGCGCTCTAAAATTCATCGGAATGGCGAACCAAAGATATTGGGAAGGGGCCCGAGCGACCCTTTTTGCACAAGCTGAGAAGGAAATGTTGGCGGAAGGGGCTTTAAGTGGAGCGGTTGTGAAAGGGTCGGTTGAAGAAGGATTGGTCTTTGCCAGGGTCGCAATGATGCAGTCTCGATTTTTCACCGGGCTTCGCTTGCACGCTGGCGCTTATGCCCATGAGGTATTGGCTTTAGGAGGATGGGAGTTTACACAAGCGAATATTGAATTCGCTCTCAATGCGAAATTCGATCCGGTCACCGCGGCAGCGCATACGGTTTTCAGCTGGGATGCCTGGAAGCATCGAGCGATTTTTGTTGCTGGGTTGAAAGTGGAAGGAAAGGTCTCTCAAAGCTTAGGTTATCGTCAGGTCGCTGAGTTGATTCGAGATAAAACGTATCAGGCCAAGTTCAATTATCTGGAGAATCAAGTTCGAACTGCAGAAGTTCGTCTTCAAGAATATCGAAGATTAGCGGAAACGAACCCCGATCAACTTCCTCCTTCTGAAAAAATGCTCCAATTCCTCGGTTCCTACCGAAAAGGTTTAGAGAGACAGTTGGAGATGGCCAGACGCCTTCCCGCTCAAGGGATTGAGCTCGATGGACTGCAATATCTTTCCGCTCGTGCCGCAGAGCTGACCCAGGTGAAAGCTCTAGAGGCTTTTACCCAAGCAAGAGTCAATTATTTTAAAGAGCATGGGATTGAACCATTAGGAAATAATTTTTACCGCTATTCAACGGCACGCGGAATAGAACTTGTCAGACAATTCCACGAAGAGGGAGCGAAGATTCAAATTGCTGAGAATGGAATTGTAACGATTGAACAGAAAGATCAAACCCTCCGATTGATTCCCAATAAACCACTTTCTACGGCTGCTCTCGCTCAGATGAGAAAAGTACTTTCTCCTTCGGAGCAGCAAAATACTCCTTTGTCTAATTTAGTGGATGGGGCGATCTCTTTATTTGAAAATCCAGCTGTGGTGAGGGGGTCACTGGTTTCGACTCTTCCTTTCTTGGCCTCTTGCTTGGGACCTAATTCACCGATTAATAATCTTCCAGATTGGGCAAAATATTCTTTAGGTGGTATTGCGGCGCTGATTTTAGGAGGGGCAGCGGTTGCGGCCTGGGGATTGACTCGACCAGATGGAAAGCCAGAAGAGGCGATTTGTAGAGAGGATCGAAGGATTGATGAAAAAGGAAAGGCTAGAGAAACTCCTCTAACAAGAACTCCTGAACCTCAAATCGTGAGAGATTCGTGGAGTTTAGAAGCTATTACAAAAATAAAAGAATTTTTAAAAACAGAAGAAGGCCAAAGAGAATTAACCGAATATCTAACTCGGGGGGATTTAAACGGATGGTTAGAGCGCAGATTTCCAACGCTTAATGGAGAGTTGAGGGGTCTCCTCTTGGAGGTAGTGAGGGTCTGTGATCAAGGTGAACAGACTCGAAAGCCAGATAAAAAGTTCAATGTAATAGAAGACTTCATCAATATAGCCGTCGAATTGGAAAAGATAACCGATTTAACCATCGAAAGGAAAACAGAAGCTTTACGCTTAGCGATTGGCACTGGAGAGAATCAAGTAGCAGATCGAGTAAATGAGGCAGCATGGCTTTTGAGAAATTTTCGAGAGACCGACTTTGATGCTGACCAAAAAATGAAATTATTCTCCCTCGTTATAAACAAGTTTACTCGCGTTTCTCCAGAAAATAGAGGACTAGCAGGATCAGTCATCTATCAATTGGTTAATTATCTAAAAGAAGAATTAAGTCGCGAAGAAAGATATCAATTTACAATTCTATTAATTGATAAATGTCCAGATATCGATTCAATCGTAGACAGTTTCGCTATGACGGCAGTGCTTACCGTAGATATGGGAATTAATAACACTCCTATTCCCAACAGTGCCCAAGGACTATTGACAGAATTAGGACGACAAATAGAGTTTTATCTTCTCAACAAGGCAGTTCATAAACCTGACAAGGTAGCGCGCGAAATTAGAGAATATTTAAGTAATAAATCGTTAAAACCGTTTGTTCTTTATCAAGTTTTATTTCCCGATCAACCGTTCTCTCGTTTAGTTCAAATTGCACAGAATTTGACTTTTACTGCTCATGATACTGTTGAAGTAATGATGGGAGTAGCAATTCAGTTGTATCGTGCAACAGGAGACTTTGAATTGCAGTCTCGTACTCATGGCCGTTTTTCACGTGAAAATATTAAATTTTATGAAGCTTCTCTCAGAGAATATAAGGCTACTCATTCTCCCCCTGATGCAAGAATTGTAGGTATATATGAAAGACTCATTGGTTTATATAAGGAGGTTTACAGAGAAGAAGGAGAAGTTTTTGGTATAGATAAATATAAAGAAGTGCTCAGCCCAAAAGTCATGAGTGCTCTTCGAGTCCCATCTTCGGATCGTCCTACATTTGAAGAAATAAAATCTTTAGCCCTCAGTATCAGAGAGGTTACTATAAGACAACAAGTTGAGCTTTCCGCTCGGGATAAGATCCTCCTAGCAGATTTAACTGTTTCTATTCAAAAACTTGCATTCGCAAAATGCGACACATCCCCTCAAGAAAGAGGCACTAGAGCACAAGCTCAAAAAATGGCTACCTTAGTTTATAGTCTATATGGAAGCGGTTATGGAAATAAGGGTTGGCTTCAAGTTGCTCAAAATTTAGAAAGAATTTCTCAAAATTGGCAATCAGGCTCTGAGCGAGAATTAAGAATTTATGGAGCGCTGGCAAGAGAAATGGTTCTGCAAATTCAAGAGTCTTATCATGATCATTTTGATCCTCTCCTTAGGAGGTACGAGGGTGATTTAGATAATAGAGCAAATCGAGAAGCACGATATCAATCTGCTAAAAGCCCCGCTGATTTTGTAAAGGATGATAGAGAAGAGCGAGCTCTATTTACTTCTATCACTTACCGTCGAATGGCAGTTTCACAATTAGCAAATCATGTCCAAGAATTAGCAGTGGCGGATGGCAATCGAGAAGCCGCTCAATCCGTACTCAACCTGCTTGTTCGACAAGTCAATACGATTGATAGCTCTCCATTGGCTCCTCAGTTTTATCACGCTGTAACAGCGTTCCCACAAGATCCGATTTTAGTCGGAGGAAAAGGGTTAGGCCTTGCTTGGCTTGCAGAATGGGCTCCTGGTAAAGTCCCTCAAGGATTTGTCTTGTCTCCCCGTCCAGCTGGATATCGATTAACTCCTAACGATCGACAGAATATCCGAAATGGAATTGAAGAATTGGAGAAAAAAACAGGTAGGAGATTAGGAGCTGGGCTTGCAGTCTCTGTCCGTTCCGGAGCGGCGATCAGCATGCCTGGGGCTATGCAAACTCAGCTCAACGTAAGATCGATTGAAGATGTATATCGCTATGTTGAAGATGTGTATGCAAGCTGGGATTCACCCTCTGCAAAAGAGTATCGCTTGGCAAATGGAATTCCCGATCAATGGGGAACCGCCGTCAGTGTGGTTCAGATGATGGATGGAACCAAAGATGCGAATAGCGGATCCGGAGTTGCTCATAGTTCTTCGGAGGGAGCTCAGCCGGTTGCCATTGCCTATAGCGCTCAACATGCAGGAGAAGTTATCGTGGGAGGACAGTCCAGTGCGACTTCAA
Source organism: uncultured Pseudomonadota bacterium (assembly GCA_964609335.1). GTDB lineage: Bacteria > UBA10199 > UBA10199 > JADFYH01 > JADFYH01 > CAZSRQ01. Next base: position 6,053 of record CAZSRQ010000073.1, on the reverse strand, counting down.
AACTGCCGGAACCTCTTGCACGAGAATTAGCCGCTGATATGAAAGAATTTGAAAAGCGATTTGGTGAAAAGACCGGAGCAGGTCATTCCGTCCCAATCGAAGTTGAATTTACGGTAGAGTCGGGCAAACTCCATTATTTGCAAATCCGCCGAGCCTTGCTCACCGATGAACAGAAGATCGAATGGTATGCTCAAAGATCGAGAGAAGGAACCGTTTCTAAAGCCCAAGCCCGCCAGGCTTTAGGAGGCAATCATCGCCTTGAGCAGATGAAACAAACAACGGTGATTGCTCCAAGCCAAGACAATCCAATTCTCTACCAAGGCCCTACAGGAATTGGAAAACCTGTCACTGGACAGATCGCTTTCAACACGGAACAAGTTGCTGCAATCTTCGCAAGAGGTGCGAAAGCGGTTTTAGTCACGGATAACCCAGACGCTCGAGAAAGCACAGCGGGAGCTATTCAAGCCGGTGGAGTATTATTAGTCACTCAAACTCCAGCCAGTGAAGTTGCCCATCTTTTAGGAGTAGCAAGAACTCAAGGACTCTCTTTAATGCAAATCAGCAGTGGACAGGCAACTCTAACCTTTGAAGGAGGAACTCTTATTTTGAGAATCGGAGCTCATGTTTATCGTCAAGGAGATCCGATTACTCTTGAACCGAACTCACCAATGACGATTGAAGGTCCTGCTTGCAGACCGGGCCCCCGCTCACGGTTATATGCCGGAGCAATGCAAATGGCTCAAGGGCAGAATTCTCATTTACCGGCGATTGAATATTTGCTTGCACCATAAAGAAAAAAATCTTTCAATAAAAGCCACTTGTTTCTTTACTTGGATTTTTTCCCCTTGACACACTGTCCTAAATACCTCTAAATGATCCCTCTGTTAAAAAGATTATATAAATCAATCATTTAGAACGTTTAGAATTCTCGAAAAGTTAAAATCAATTATCCTTTAAGGAGGAGAAAAAATGGCGGTTTCAATCAAAGAACTCGAAAGTATGCAAGAAGAGGTTCAAGACTCAAAATTAGAAAGAGCAAAAAGAGGGTTTTATCTCCCAACTAACGGAAAGTTAGCCTCTGAAAAATTAGAACAGGGTGGGAGCAAAATTAAAGAACGAATTTTGGTGAATCTCGCCAAAGTTGCCTGGCCGGTTTTTAAATTCATCAATAAAGTTCATCAAGGGAAAGCGTTTCAACCGAAATGGGCTCCCGCACCTCTTTTAAAATCGAAAGAAAGAACTTTTCCGCAGCTCGGTTGGCCACGAACGACTGATTCTCTCTGTCCACGCTGTATTAAAGAAGCGCGTGAAGCGATTATCTCGGGGGAAAAAGATCATACTTATCTCATCAACTCAAATCCCGGAGAAATTAAAGCAAAAATTGTAGAAAAAGATGGCGGAGTTTGGATGGTAAAAGAGTGTCCAAAGCATGGCGCTTTCGAAGATATCATGTCGATGGACACCAAGTTTTTAGAGAGAATTGAAAAGCTTTATCCCGGACGAGATTTTAAATCTCCCATCAGTTATCTTCGAAATCACGGAAGCTCTACGATTCAATATGGACGTGGATCTGTCCTGACCGTCGACCTGACCAATCGTTGTAATATGATGTGCGATCCCTGTTTTATGGATGCGAATCAGGTCGGATACGTTCATGAACTTGCCTGGGAAGATATCAAAGAAATTCTCGACAACTCCCTAAAAATTCAGCCGCGACGACAGATGTCAGTCCAGTTTTCTGGAGGAGAGCCGACTCTTTCTCCCTATTTTTTGAAAGCGGTAAAATATTGCAAAGAGATCGGATATTTCAGTGTTCAGGCAGCGACGAATGGAATTCGTTTTGCCGAAAACCCCGATTTCGCCAAACAGGCTTATGAAGCGGGAATGCGGCTTGCGTATTTGCAATTCGATGGAGTCGACAATGAATCGAATCAGCATCGAAAAATTTCCAATCTGTTTGATGTCAAACTTCGTGCGATTACCAATCTGGCAAATGCCGGAATTGACGTGGTTCTCGTCACCACAATTGTCAATCAGGTGAACAATCATCAGGTCGGTCCGATCATCGATTTTGCGATTCAAAATGTTGATAAGGTCACTTTCTGCTCCTTCCAACCGGTTTCCTTTACAGGCCGCGATGAAGATATCAGTGATGAAGATCGACAGAAACATCGATATACGCTTTCCCATTTAGCGCATGATGTGAAAACACAAACAGGAGTTTCTGAACCGCTTCGTGATTGGTTTCCACTCTCTGCCGCTGGTCCATTTTCTGATTTGGCCGATATGATGAAAGGTCCAGGGCAAGATTGGGGAACGATGAAATGCGGTTGTCATCCAAACTGCGGAGTTGGAATGGCGCTCATGGTTGATAAACATAAAAAGAAATGGCTACCCGTTTCCGAATTTTTAAATGTTGATCAGTTATTAAAGGATATTCAAGTCGTCACGGATGCCAATCAGCCAGCTTGGTTGACCAAGCTTGAAGTCGCGGCGGCGCTCCTTCGTAACTACAATCCACAAAAAGCTCCCAAAGAACTTACTTTAAATGATCTTCTCGCCAAATTTGATAAATCGACCGGTGGAGGGCTGAATGCCGGTAAAGTCGATTACGGGGTTGGCGCCGAGAGAAAGAAAGATCGTTGGCATTTCATGTTCGTCGCAGGGATGTGGTTTCAAGATCTTTTCAATTACGATTTCCGTCGAACTGAAATGTGCATTATCCCTTATGGAACTCAACAGGGAGAAATCTCCTTCTGTGCTTATAATACAGGGGTAGGTTGGAGGCAGATTATCGAAAATATGTACAAGAACTCTTCAGTCGCTGAATGGAACAAGGTTTACGGTCGACATAAAGTGTTTGCCGGAAATAAACCTTTGGAGCTTCCTACTTTTGATCATGAAGTGAAGGTTCCACTTTCTGCAGCTTCCAAAGAAATCCATTAAAAACAGTTGGGGGTTAGGAGTTTGGGGTTCGGAGTAAAAATAATTGAGTAAATTGTAAGATTTTATTACTCCAGACTCCTAACCCCTAACCCCAAACTATCTCTAATAATGTTTCATTTTCTCAATCAAATAAACCCGCTTTGGTTCTCTCTTGGACCTTTACTTTTTGTGAATGTCTTTGGGCTTTTGACTGTGGTGGTGTTTGCTTTTGTTTATAAAAAAAATGCCTCTCGTTACAAAGTAAAAGAATTTGAAAAAAGACATGACTCAAAGTTTTTGGGAAGATGGTTCAAAGAGTATTGGTTTTGGGTCACAACTCCCATCGAAAAATTATCTCTTCTTTTCGGTCTTACCCCGAATTTTTTTACCTCCTTTGGATTCATTCTAAGTTGCCTTGCAGGATACGCTTTTTTTGAAGGAAGCATTGGGATTGCCGGTTGGCTAGTAATTTTAGGGGGAACTTGTGATATGTTTGATGGTCGTATCGCTCGTCTGACCGGTAAAACTTCACAGGCTGGTGCTTTCTATGACTCTGTCATGGATCGATTCGGAGAGCTTGCCACGTTGGTGGGACTTGCCGGTTTTTACCGTAACAGTTGGCTCTTCTGGTTTGTCCTTGCGGCAATTTCCGGTTCAATGATGGTTAGCTACACCCGTGCCCGCGGGGAGGCGATGGGGGTTGAATGCAAAAGTGGTGTCATGCAACGCCCTGAAAGAATTGTTTATCTGGGGGTTGGATCGATCTTCAGCCCGATTGTCCGTTATCTGCTTAGCCCCTATTTCGAGATTAGCCATGAATATCTTTTGGTGATTGCGATTCTGCTGATTGCCATTATGACCAATTTGACCGCCATTTATCGAATGATCTGGATCATGCAAAAACTTCGTGATCTCTCCAAGAAAGAAAATCCGGAAACCGAAAAAGCCAACAAGAGGTCTCTTTTTTTTAGGCATATCTGAAGAAGTTTAGAGTAGATTTTAATATCTCGGCAAATTCTCCCAAAAATTTTCAGGAAAATGTGAATTTCGAATCGCGGTTTTTTTGCTGAAGAATTCCCTAAAATAGGCGAGGGCACTGATCACTCTCAGGCAACCATTGTACGGAAGAAAAAGGGGGGTGTATAAAATGTTGTCCATCTTTCGATTGGAATCTTCTGCGTGAAAAACAACCAATATAAATTGCAGCAGATTTAAAATGGCATAAAAAGATGAGGTAAAAACCAGAATTGAAAAAATTGCCCCAGGAAAAAAAGAGAGAATCACCAAGAGATAAATGGGCAATGCCAGCAGTGGAATCAGATTGAAGAAAAAGTCGGAAACGATCGCGATAAAATCCCCCCATCTGAAACGGCTTAGGTTGATCAGGTTTCCATGTTTTCTCAGGTTGAGGCGGATATAACACCGATCCCATCGAAAACGTTGTCTGAAAAGAACAGCCCAAGAATCCGGAACAGAGGTATAAGCAATGGCTCGGTGGGCAAAAGCGATTTTGTATCCCATTTTCCTGATTTTGAGCGTGATATCCAAATCTTCCCCTTCATCCGGATCTGTTCCTTGCAGTGCCAACAGGAGCTCTTTTCTGAAACAGCCGAAAGCTCCCGAGGTGATTTGCAATGTATCGCTCCACGAAAGCCAGCGACGCTGCATGCCAATATTGATCTCATATTCTGCCGATTGCAGTCGGGTGAGAAGATTCTTGTTTTGATTCAGCACTTTCAGGTTTCCGGAGACTGCACCAATTCTTGAATCTGAAAAACATCGAATCACTTCCAAAATCGCGTTGCGACTCAGAGTGGAATCCCCATCGAGATGAACCACAAATTCTCCCTTGGCGAATTTTAATCCATAATTGAGGGATGAAGGTTTTCCTCCCCGCGTCTCTTTTTTCAGATAGAGGAGTTTTTTTTCTTTTTGAAGCTTGCGGCAGACTTGTCGGATAAACTGCGAATTTCCATCGTCGACCACGATAATTTCAAAATTCGGATAGTTGTTTTCGAGAATTGACTGCAGTGAAAGATGAAAATTCTCCTTTTCGTTATAAACAGGAACAATCATGCTCACGAGTGGATAATAGGCAAATGGAAACTCTTTTTTATTCTCCATCCCGAATAGGGAGAAGATTGAATAGAGAAGATTGGTCAAAAAATATCGTGTGGTGTCAAGTAAAAGTGCCGGCGCAAAAAACAAGAAAATCCTAAAACCAGAGGAGTGAAAAAATCCGAAAAAAATGGAAAGGGAATCGGAAAACATTTGGGGTTAAAGAACCAGCTGCTTTAATAGCGATTCTTCGCTCGATCCGTTTTCTGGAAATGAAACCGAGCGGATGCCGACTTCCAGTTTTCCATCCTGGAGTTTTTTGATTTTATGCCCGATTTCGTCGATCAGTTTTTTTGTCTCTTTGACAGAACTTTCAATCACAAGAGCGAGAATGCTCGACTCATTGAGTTGGGCAGGAATATCGACCAGCTTCAGCGATCCTTTTACCAGTCTGGAAAGGGTTTTCATCCGCTCAAATGCAGCTGTTTCCCCTTCAGTTGATACGATTAGGGCAAAGTTGGTGACCCGGATAAGAATCAGGGAAAGCGGATGATTGAAAACCTGGCAACGTTTCAACTCTTGTGAGAACTCGCTTTTAAAATAGTGCAGATGATAAAGTTCTGTCTGTTCATTGATCTGTTCTTTTTTCTCGCTAGGTTCAGGAAACTTGTTTTCTCTTAGGCACTCGTCTGCGGTTTCAGTGATGGCATAAGAGTAGATGGTTTGTTGAATGGCCTGTTCCTCTGAGAAAACCCGTTTGCATTGGCGACATTCGGCTCTCATTTCGGTTTCGATATGCAATTCGTGACAATCGAGACAGAAATAATTTTTTCCGACCCGGTCATAATCAACGCCGATATGTTTCAGCTCTTTGTGACATTTGGGACAGGAGTAGTTAAGTCCTGACTTGAACTCTTCTTCTTTTCCGATATAGGCGCATCGATAATGATGAAGCATCTCAACCGTTTTTAGTTGGGCACTTTTGCAGTTCAGACAGGTATCTCGCAAATTGATATTGTAATTTTTGCAGAACGGACAAAGCAAAACCTTGTCGAAGAATTTTTTTTCCA
>CAZSRQ010000072.1:0-11909 GCA_964609335.1 uncultured Pseudomonadota bacterium | reverse complement strand
GGCTTGCTGCCTCTTCTCTGAAGCCTGTTATTTCAAAATTTTGGAGATCTTGATTTTTTATTTAAAAATATCCAGCCTAACCATTTGATTTTATTTGTTTTATTATTCCATTATCTTTTTTAGCCACGCACCTTTCTTATCTTTAAATCCGATAATAGTACCTGAGGGCGGAGTTCTTTCAAGTGACTCAAATCAAGAGAAGCTGATATGACGAATATTACCGAAATTAATGGAATTAAAGTAAGAGATCCTGAGGAGCAGGAGCGTTTTTTACAACCGGTGCGTACTGCGTTAAGAAAAACGGGACTTTCTTCGGATGAAGTCGATCGGGCAGTTGAACAACTGACCAGTGATGGAAAAGTTGAGTTTGCGGAACTTCAGGAAATTTTAAAAGTAAAAGGGGACAAAGATGCGGATGGGCATTTTACTCCGAGAGATCTTGATGGATTAACTGTCAAAGATACGGAAAGTCTGATTCAACAATTGGAGAGATATCAATTTCCGATGGATCAAATATTTGAAGGGGATAAAAGCAAAGATCATCTCATGAGTTTGGCAAGGTCGAATTGGAGACTTTTAAAGCTCGAGCCAAAAGGTTCTCTCACCCAAGATGTTTTGTTGGCTGCCATTGAAAAAGATCCCGATGCTTTTTCCGAATTGGTTCCTGCCGATCTTCAAAAAAATCGAAACTTTGTTTTAAGCGCGGTTGAAAAAAATGGACTCGCTTTAAAACATGCGCCGCAATTTCAAAATGATTGGGGGGTTGCACTGGTTGCTGTAAAACAGGACGCGTTTGCGTTTCTTCATGCTTCTGAATCGCTCCAAGGCAACTCAGAATTTGTTTTTGAAGCAGTACGGAAGAATGGAATGGTTCTTGGTTTTGCGGAAGCTTATCAAGACTCTCCAAGACATGTTGAGGCGGCCGTTCACCAAAATCCCAAGGCGTTTAGTTCAGCAGGTCCTCAATCAAGAGATAATAAAAAATTGGCGGAATTTTCGGTATTAAGATTCGCAGAAAATGTGACTGCGCTTGGTCCGAATCTTCGCCAAGATCCGAAGTTTTTGACTAAACTTGCTCTCAACAACTTTAATATCTTAGGTTATTTTGATGCCATGAAACTTTCTCCAGCGCTGAAAGAGAAAGTCTGGGAAAATATCCGAAAAGAGATGGGTGATAAATTTCCTCCTCATGCGATGAAAGATTATGCCTCTTTTGAAAGATGGTTGAGAAGTGAAGGAGTTACACCTTCTGAAAGATTTCGATCTTTTGAAGCGTTGGCCCAGATTCATTATGACAAACAACATTTATTAGATCCGACAGATAAAAGGCCAGTCCTTCTTATAGCGATTGTTCCCCCCGAAAAAGACCATAATGGCGCCTTTCGTGATCCTATAAGAAATACGAATCCTCCTCGGGGTTTTATCGAGAAGCTGGTTCTTACAAAGCAGTTTAAGGTTCTCTATGTTGAAACAAAAGATGCTAAAGAGGCGTATGTATCTCTGGAAAATGTCGCTACCATGACCGGTAGCCCTGTTCACACTTTCCTTCCGATAGGACATGGAAGCTATGCAAGCGGCTTGCATTTGAAAGATGGATATATTACCGCTCAAAGTTTCGCGAAAGATTTTCCAAAATTTGGAAAGTACGTCAGTCATCAAGTTTATGCCTGGAGTTGTGAGGGGGGCAAATTTCAAGAGCAAGGTCTTAATTTGATTAATGGGATGGCAAGTAACGCGCATGCGGGAGTAACATTTTTTGGCGAACAGGTGAACGACAGTCCAACCGATGTGGAAGTTAAAAAAGACAAAACTTTGAACATTACCATGTCGAAACCAGAGCCGTTGTATGTGACCTCTGGAAAGTTAAAGAGAGATCAACTCGAGAATCCAGTTGCCGTTTTTGAACAGCATGCCGCGGCCAACTCCGAAGAAAGGAATCTTTACGGCCTGAATAAACTCTTAGAATTATCTTACGGATCCGATCCAGAATTGAGCAGACAAGCGAAAGCGGTGCTTGATCGACTCGCGAAGTCGGAAGATCCTTATGCAGGTTATATCCAGCTTGCCCTAGATGAAAAGTCTCCTGAAAATAGAAAGGAAGGGGTTTCTGAATTATTAGCGCTGATGGATAAAGGTTCCATCAAAACCAGCGCCAATGCGAGGGAAATGCTGGTTTTATTGGCGAGGAATAATCCCCAGACTGCTCCAGATATTGTTCGTGGGTTGCTAGAGAGAGTTCCGAAGCAGAAGCCTTCCGAAAATGCCGATGTCGATTCCTATGAGTCTCGTTTGCGAGCGTTGCATACGTTGTACTCAATAGGAGACCGTATTCCCCAAGAGATGGTCGGCGAAACCCAAGAAGCGCTCACAAAATTGGTGAATGAGAAAGACAAGAGAAATGAAGCGAGAAATTTAAAGGTATGGGCTTTAAATACTGTTGGTGCGATGGGAGAAAAATCGGCCAATTTAAGATCTCGATTAGAAGAGCTTTTTCAATCAAAAGATCCGTGGATTCAACATGCAGCCCGGCAAGCGTTTTTAAAGGTGGCAGCCCATCTGCCGAGCAGCAGTTCCCAGTTACGCGCCGATAATTCTCTGTCGCCTAATTCTGTAGAGTCTTATCGCTTGCATGTAGAAGGTAGGCTGGCTGTTTGAGGTTTCTACTTTTGTTTCTATTTTTCCATTCTTAAAATTAACAGTTGATCTTTTTTTTCGAGATTGAATATCATAGCGGAGCTTCCAAACAAAAAATAAAGGGGATAAGCTATGAAGACTCGTCCTGTTTTTATTTCCGTTGTTTTATTTGTCATCATTCATTTTGTTTTTTCCACGGCCGAAGCTAAATCCAAAAATGCGAAGGATAAAAATTTTCAGGGAAACCCTGAAATTGTCATTCCTGTGAATTCTCCCGTTTATCTGGTGGTGAAAGGGGTTTTTCCGACTGAAAAAAAAGCCGAAGATACCAGAAAATTCATCCAACAACTTTTGGTGAATACCCCGGCTGATGGAATCATCGAATCAAAAAAACTCGAAGGTTTTCCGCCAAATCAATGGATCGTTGCCTCGGCGTTTGACAATGAACAAAAAGCGAAATGGTGGATGGAGTTTGGCGATCGAAATAAAACGCTTCCGAAACCGTATATCAAGAAAACGGCACTGCTCGAAGAAACGATGCAGATCCCCTATTTTCCGGATGCGGTTCGGGAAAACTTTCACCGATTTTATACGGAAGAAGAGATTATTCAACGGGTAAGCCAGTTTCCGGATATTCAAGATTTGAAAAGAAAAGAATCGTTGAAATTTCTGTTTACCAAATATCCACGCACGGGAGATTATAGCTACGAAGTTGAAGTTCTCAAAGAAAGAGCCGGAGCGGCTCCGCTGGCCTATGATTTTATTTCGATGAGCGCGGTTGATTTGGGACATTATTCGCGGTTTGTAGAAGGGTTGAAGGCGAAGAAGTGATGTTTCAAAGAAGGCTTAGAAATATTTTTATTTCATCTGCAAAATTCTTTTGAGTTGAATAAATTTTTTTCTTTTGTTTTGCCGAGCCAACTTCTTCGACCAAAATCAATTTTTCATCCTGCAAAAATTTCAATCCATCCTGAAAAATGAATTTTGAGAAAGCCTCGGGTGTGCTGGTTTCTTTTTTCATGACAACTGCTTTTCCCTGTTTGGATAAATATTCGAGCAACGTCGATTCAGTCATTTTGGTGAACGGTTTTTTGCTCATTTCTTCCAATAGAAATCGGTAACCGTGGACCGAATCCTTGATTAAGGATACCAGAAGATGGAGAGCGGATGGTTGTAGAATTTGGAGTGAATTTTCTTCAATTATTTTTAAATCAATCAAATCTTTTAAGGATTTTTCAAAAGAAGAAATCTCAGTCGATTCATGGCGAAAAATCTTTTTCAACAAAAGGTAATTTTTTTCCAACTCCGCCTGTTCAAACGATTTATTTTCTTTAAGGAGAAGATGCGCGATGAGGCACATTCCGATCAAGTGATAAATCAAATTATTTTTATAATAGCTTAAATAAATTCTAAAATCGTATTCGATGGAATAGGAATGCCCCTCGCAGAACAAAGTGATCGGTTTTTGAACTGAGTTGTCATTCCCGCAGGTTGTTGAGCGGGAATCTCCCTCCACCAATTGTTGAATAGGGGGATCCCCGAGCCCGAAGGGATCCCGCGGGATAAAAACATTCGGGGATGACAATTTTATAGAAGAATCATTTTGTTTTGTGATTGCTATAGCTTTCCTATTTTTCTTCTCTTTTTTAAGAATTCCTCTTGATTGATATCTCTCCAAGTCAGTTCGAATCTCGCTTTCCCAATGGTCTTGAGAAAAATCGGCAAGTTTTGCTTTTTTGAATTGAAGGATACTTTTCAAAATTTTCACTTTTTCGACAATCGAAGAAAAACTGACCGATTTTTGAGAATCCGCCAACAGAGCGGTAGCAACGATTGCAGAGGCGGTGATAAAATTTGTTTCTTGAATTGAATGAATGATATGGTCGGCGAGATGATCGATGAATTGCCGTTTCTCCGTTCGATTTTCTTCGATCAGAGTCGATTGGACAGATTGTTTTTCCAGATATTTTTTCAAAGAAATCGGTTCAGCAAAATTAACATAAATTTTTCCTGATTTTCTCTGAAAATGTTTTCTGATTTTGAATAGATCCCAAAAACTCTCGTTTGTTTTTGAATTTCCTCTCGCTTCTTTGGCGTAAGCTTTTTCTTCCAACACCTTTTCATAATTGATCGCGATCGGAACAAAATGAAGATCTTCGGTCGAGCCTTCTTGAAAACAGTCCAGAAAAAAAGAGAGCAGACCAGTTCGCGGAGGTAAAATTTTTCCGGTCCGGGATCTTGTTCCCTCAATAAAAAATTCCTGGAAATATCCTTCGTGCATCAGCGTTCGTATATAAGCCTTGAAAAGAGAGGTGTAGAGTTTATCTTTTCCGAAACTTCGGCGAATGAAGTAGGCTCCCGATTTCCGGAAGATATATCCCATCGGCCAGAATGAGAGATTTTTTCCGGCGGCAACCATCGGCATTGAGAGATTTTCCCGGTAAAAAATATAAGAAAGAAGCAGGTAGTCGAGATGAGAACGATGCGTTGGAATTAGAATCAGTGGATGTTGACGGGCAACCTCTTTCACTTTTTGAAATTCTGCAGGATCGATCACCAGTCCTTCATAGAGATGATTAAAAACCGATCGAAGTGTGACCTCCCAAAAATCAATCAAGTGATAGTTGGGGTCGGAGACAATTTCTTCCAGAATCACCTCAGCTTGCAGATAAAGTTCGTCGGTCGGTTTTTTTAGTTTTGAGGCAAAAGAGATTAATTCTTCCCGAAGAGTTTCATTGCTTAAAATGCGGTCGATCATTCGTTCACGGGTTTTTAAGGGGGGGCCGGTGATTGAATGTTTTTCTTTGAAGAAAATCTGATGAAGATGATTTCTCAGGTCTGTCGATTGATCCTCAACAGAAGAGTGGGGAACTGTTTCCAAAAAAGATTGAAGATCGATAGGATCTCCAATTCTCGCCATCGCCCTTTTTTTGAAATTTTTTAGAAAGAGAACTGTTTTTCGGATTCTTCCAGGATTTTCTCTTTCGCCGAAGAGTAGATCGATCATTGTTTTTTGGGCTTTTTCTGGGCGACGATCGTAAATCAAATTGAGCGGAATAATTTGAAGTGGACCGGTGTGATGAGTATGAAACGCTTTTAGAATCGATAAAACAACATCTTTGGAAGGGGGGATTTCTTGTCCCAAAAACGAGGGGAGATTCAAAAAAGTGAAAACGACCTCATTTTTACAAAGATGAAATTCGATTGAATCGTTTCGAATCTCTTCCGGAAGTTTTTTATGCGTATAAAAAAAATGGGCTCGCGCGAGAATTTTTTTAAGGAACATTTTTGCCGGCATCCACCATCCCATCCAGGTGAGATTTGCATGTTTCGCCAGTGGCAGTTTTTCTTTTATAAATAGGAGATTGAAAAAGTTGTACTCAATCTGACCCCAATTTCGCATCATGTAGAGAATTGGCCCCTTCGAGGCAGCCGCCTTGATTTTTTGTATATCAGCCGGTTCGATGAGAATTCTTTTCAGGGCATTCCGAAAAAAAAGGCGATGAAACCAGTTGAATCGGGTGAGCATGCTGGAGAAGTCAAGGGGGCCGGCAGAGTCAATCCAGCCGTTGATTTTGGATGGAGCTCTTTTTTGGATCTGAAAATAAAACGGATAAAGAATTTTCAGGACCAGTTTTTTGAATGAAATCCAGAGAAAGGCCATGGTGCCAATGTACAGCGTTTCGAGAAAATATCCAATGGGGCATTAATTTTTTGCAGGATGTGGAATCGGCTTTTTTCGATTTTCATAGGAAAGGTATCCGAATCCGATGACTCCCCAAATCACGGTTCTTATTCGTCTCATGATTTGAATGGAGGTTCCTGCGGCAGGATCCATGCCCAAGAGATGAAAAAGTCCGGCGTAAGATCCCTCTAAAATTCCGACGCTTCCAGGAATAAAGACAAAAATCATGTTCAGAATGGTGGTGATGGAAAGAAGAAGGTATGAGATCGTCAGACTGAGAGAAATTTCCAAAAAATAGGCGGCGACATAGATCTCGAACACCCCCAAAAGTCGACTCAAAAATTGAAGCCAGAAGGCGATGAAAAATCCTTTTTTATTGTGGGTGTAAAATCGGGTAATCAGATGATCAATTTCTTTCAGCTTTGAAACAGTTTCCTCAGACCATTGTCGCTTGATTTTTAGTCGGGTGAGAAGGCGGATAAGAAACTGGAATAACCCGGTATGTTGCTTGCGATACCAGTAAAAAGTCATTCCGATCATAAAGAGAAAAGAGAGGAGAAATCCGAGTTGGATGGAAAACGAAAAGTCAAATTCGACGAAAGCGATAAAAATTCCGATCATCATGAAAAGTAGTGTTGCCATGGAGTTGAGCGTTCGATCGATGACGACACTGGCGGTTGATTCAGCGATTGGAACCGTTTTTCTGAGAAGATAAATACGAACCGGATCCCCACCTCCCCAGCTGAGAGGACTGACTGTATTGACCGCTTCACCAGCCACTTTGAGCAAAAAAAGCTCGCCGAAACCTGTTTTGAGTTTATGTCCCTTTAAAAACTCTCTCCAAGCCTCGGTCAAGGCGATGTAAATAAGAATGGAAACCGAGAAAACGATCAGGTATTTCCATCCCAGAATCCTAAAATAATTGAGGATAACCGATGGCCCGAGCTTGTAAATCAGCCAGAAGAAGAGGGCGAGACCGGCCAGAAGAAGAATGTAATTCCATCTCGCAGAATGCTTCATGAACTTTTTGTGGGTAGAATCGGACGAGGCTTGAGTAGACAAAACAGAAAACTCCTTGTTAAAAAAAACGGATCAGCGCTAACAGAAACGTTTTGTTTTGTAAAATATTAAACTACAATATAGAAATTGCACTTTTTGGGGGTTTTGTTTATAAAAAACGGCATATTTTTAACCGGTTTTTCCAATAGACAAGAAAGCACTATTTAATGATCAAGCAAGCGGTGATTCTCGCAGCAGGCAATGGAAGTCGTATCCAGCGATTCGAGGGGGATGTTCCGAAACCGCTCCGAAAAGTCTGCGGGCTTACCTTAATCAAACGATCCATTCTCAACGCAAAACTTGCCGGAATTACTGAAATCATCCTCGTTGTCGGTTACAAGGGGGATGAGATTATCGCCACCTTGAGCGAAGATCATTCTTTGGGGATCAAGCTCCAGTTCGTGACCAATCCTGAATGGCAAAAATCAAATGGAGTTTCACTCTTAAAAGTGAAGCCTTATGTTCGGGGTGATTTTCTTCTCATGATGGCTGATCATATCTTTGATCGTCGGGCGATCGAGAAGATGATTGCGTTTCCTCGTCATACCGAAGTGACGCTCGGAATTGATAAAAATCTTAAAGAGATTTTTGATCAAGACGATGCAACTAAAGTTCGGGTTGAAAATGAAAAAATAATCGAGATTGGAAAAGAGATCAAAAATTTCAATGCGTTTGATACCGGGCTTTTTGTCTGTTCCAATTCTCTGCTTGATTCTCTTGAAAAAATTTATCTTCAAAAAAACGATGCTTCTCTGACCGAAGGGGTTCGCGATCTTGCCGCCTCTGGAAATGTAAATGTGTGCGATATTTCCGGTTATTTTTGGCAGGATGTTGATACCAAAGAGGCGCTTTATCATGCCGAAAATTTTCTTTTTCATAATCTGAAAAAACCGACCGATGGCTGGATTGCCCAAAATATCAATCGGAGAATTTCTCTCCAGATTACAAGACTGCTCGTTCGCACGAATCTATCCGCCAATCATGTCACCGCTTTGGTGACGCTCATTGGGGTTCTCTCAGGGCTTTTCGTTGCCACCGGTCGTTATACCGATATTTTTATTGGAGCCATTTTGTTTAACCTCGCCTCGATTTTGGATGGATGTGATGGAGAAATCTCAAAGCTGAAACTCTCCTCCTCAAAAACGGGAGAGTGGCTTGATACCTTGAGTGATAATTTTACCTATCTCGTTTTTCTGATCGGCATTGTCGTCGGTTTGCATAAACAGGGAAATTCTCCCCATCTTTTGATAGAAGCGACTCTCACGTTTATCGGAGTTTTTCTGACCTTGGGGGTGATGTTTTTTTATCTGATTCGCTACACCAACTCCGGCTCACTCGTGACGATCCAAAAAGATCTCGTCGAAGAAGAAAACAAGCGAGCTGAAAAGGGAGTTTCTTCGTGGCTTTCAAAAATCAAATTCATGATGAAACGGGATTTTTTCGCGCTCTTTTTTATGGTGCTGGCGATTTTTAACCATCTCGACTGGATTCTACATTTAAGCCTGATCGGAGCAAATCTCACCTGGATTGTGATTCTTGCCTATAAGAAGGAAATTTTTAAAGTGGGAGCGGCAAAATCGGTAGAATATCAGCGTTAAAAAATATATTGTTGTAGATTATTTCTATGGTTGAATGATTCGAAACCGTAGAGTTTGAGGGCTGATAAGCTCTTCTAAATGAGTTCTATCAATTGCAGGAAGAGCTCCAGTAGTCTATATTCCTCTAAATATTATGTAGTTGGGGGCTAACCTCCCCATTATTGATTCCCGACTTTGACAGCAAGTGAGGGTGCCATACCCGCGCAGATGCAGTCAGAGTCGCAGGACGTCTGATGCCCCATTGAACTCCGTGGGTGGCCGGCTAATTTCATGTAGACAATTGACGATGGTTTTTTTAGACTCGCCAAATTACAATGAAATGAATAGGAATTAAATTATAAAAATATTGTTTAAGGAGACAATTATGAGTCCGCAGACTCCTTCAGTCTTTGACCTGAGTCCTTCCGAAAAACTTCAATTGGTAGAAGATCTCTGGGATGATCTTGCCTCTACTCCAGAAATGATACCGGTTCATGATTGGCAGAAAAAGGAGCTTGATCGTCGAAAGGCTAACCTTATGAAGAATCCAGCCACTGGTATCTCCTGGAATGAAGTAAAACAGCGTATTAGATCTCGCAATGGCCGACACTAAACTTATTGTCGCTCCGGAAGTTGAGGAAGATCTTGCAGAAGCATATCAATGGTATGAACAGCAGCGCCTTGGATTAGGAGAGGAATTTCTCAGCTGTATAGATGCCTCCATTCAAACAATCCACCGTTCTCCTCAAATGTATGAAATGGTGTATGAAAGTTACCGTCGGAATTTAGTCCGGCGGTTTCCCTATGCAATCTTTTATGAATACATCGAAGATTCTGTGGTTGTTTATTGCGTGGCGAATACATCACAAAATCCACAGAAATGGCGTCGACGGTTGCCTTAATTCGAGTGTTGATTTAGTGCCCATTTAGTTGGGTTTCAATGTCTCCGGTGTTATATTATGTCTCTCACACTTTTACAAAGAATCCGCTATTCCCCCTGGTTTACGCAATTGGTTGTTATTCGAAAATGCAATCTGAGCTGCAGTTATTGTAATGAATTCGATAAAACCTCTGAACCAGTTCCACTTTCGCTTCTGAAAGATCGTGCAAAAAAACTGAAAGAGCTAGGGGCGTTTTCCATCTGTTTTACCGGTGGAGAGCCAACCATCCATCCGGATTTATTTGAACTCATTCGCTATGCCCGTTTTGATTTGAAATTTTTACGGACTTCAATGATTACCAACGGCTTTTATTTGAAGAAAGAGTTGATCGAAAAATTGAATGAAGCTGGGCTTCAAGATATGCAGATTTCAATTGATGGAGTAAAGCCGAACGATGTCACGGTTAAAGTACTCGACAGTTTACGTAAGCGGCTCGGGTATTTGAAAGAATATGCAAAATTTAATGTGGTAGTTTCGGGAGTAATCGGTTCTTCTCCTCCGGAAGAATCTCTTGAAGTGATTGAATTTGCAAAAGAGCTTGGGTTTAAACCTCGGGTTCTTTTAATTCACGATCAGGATGGACAGGTGAAATTAAATCCAGAAGAATTAAAGGTTTTTCATAAAATCCAGAAACTGATCCCCAAAGGTTTTCCGGAGTTTACTGATTATCGAAATACAATCATTGAAAAAGGATCTGCCCCCTTTAAATGCAGAGCCGGAAGTCGTTATTTGTACGTCGATGAACATGGGGTGGTGAGTTGGTGTTCCCAAACCAGACATTTGTTTAGAAAAAACTTGATCGATTATTCTTACGATGATTTAAGAAGGGAGTTTTATAGTTACAAGTCTTGTCATGCGCAATGTACTTTGGGTTGTGTTCGGGCGTCGAGTTCGGTAGATGGGTGGCGCAGGCAAGAGGGTCCGGGAGAGACTATTAGTTCGGAGTTGGGGGTTCGGAGTTAGGGGTAGAAGAGTGTATGTTTTAAATTTTCACTCTTAACTCCAAACTCCTAACCCCCAACTCCCAACCAAAAAAAGCCGGTGTGGTGAAATTGGTAGACACGCACGACTCAAAATCGTGTGACTTCACGGTCATGTCGGTTCGATTCCGACCACCGGCATTTAATTAAAAAGTTAGAAACTCGAAGGTAGAAAATAGATATTTGAATTTCTGACTTCCTATTTCTGTCTTTTAACTCAGTGAATAGACGTTTTCCGAATCTTAAAAAAAATCTTTTTCTTTTTCTCTTCTCGGTTTTTCTTTCATTTCTTGTTCTTGAAACTACCCTTTATTTTCTCGTTCGGCAAAACCTGATCAGCATTGATCAGCCAGCCTATTCCCTCGATACGGTCAAGCACCGGTTTTGGGCCGATATCAATCCCGACTTTGGAACGTGGCATGAAAATTTTGCGAAATACCATCTTAAGAAATCGTGCATTAATGTGGAATATGAAGCAAATTCTTATGGGGCAAGAGATATTGAAAGATCGAAGTCCTCCCAAAATCCAAGAGTAATTGTTTTGGGCGATTCTTTTGTCGAAGGTTATGGAGTTTCTGATCAAACAAGATTCACCAATCTTCTCGAAAAACAGACAGGGGTGGAACATCTGAATTTTGGAACTTCAGGCGGATTTGGTCCAACTCAATATTATCTTCTTTATAAAACTCTCGCTAAAAATTTTTCCCATGAAATGGTGATCATCGGAATTCTTCCGTTCAATGATTTTTTTGATGACGATCTGGAGTTTGGGAAAAAAGCCTATTCAGGACGTTATCGCCCCTATTTGATCGGAAACTATCCTGATTATCAGTTGATTTATTATAATCAGGGTATCCCGCATTCATCGCCGACCGGTTTTCAGAAAGTGAAAAAGAAAATCGAGGGATTTTTAAGAGGATATACGTATACCTATAATGCCATCGATCGTCTCTGGAACGTGATGCTTGTGAAGCAGGCGATGCCCGATCAGAAAGTTTTTTCAGGGTATTATGATTATCATCCTGCCCAACTT
>CAZSRQ010000071.1:3701-11915 GCA_964609335.1 uncultured Pseudomonadota bacterium | reverse complement strand
CCTGTGGTTTTTAGAACTTTAGGCAACGAGCCGATCCCTTCCTGGTGATAGCGCTGGTAAATATTGACTCCGTAATCGACTCCAATTCCGAAAGTGGTCGGAATGGCGATAAAGTTGAAAAAATTGATCTTGATATTGAAAAGGGCGATCAACCCTCCCATCCATAAAATCCCGATGAAAAGAGTTCCGAGAATAAAGAGAATTCCCTTTCTGGTTTGATAAAGAAGGATGACAACCGAGATGATTCCCAACAGGGCAAAAATAGTGGCTCGAACCCCATCCCGGCTGACCGCTTTCAAAAGATCGGAAAAAATCACCGAGTCGCCGGAAGCGGTAATCACTTCACCGGTCGGCAGCTTGTTTTCGCGGATGATATCTGAAAATCGGATCAGGTTTTTGCCGGCCCACAAAGGGGCGTTGATGCTGGGATAGACAAAAACCACCTTTCCCAGATCGCCGTTTTTTTCACGAAATTTTTTCGTAATGGTTTCCGGAAGATCTTCCAGGGCGATGGTTTGATCCTTGAATTGCGATTTGAATTTTTCCATCTCTTTTTTCTGGTCTGCCGTCAAAAAATTGAGACTGTTTTTTTCAATCATCTCCCGAATCTGTTTTAAAACCAGAATTTTTTCCGGCTGGTTTTCCGGAATATAGGAGTAGAGCGATTTGCAACTTTCGATGACCCGCGTTTCAGCGGAATCGAGCTCTGCCTTTCGGATGATTTCATTGCAGAGTGGAAGGACCTGTTCGGTTTTGTTCGCCATCAGAACGGCAGGATTCATGGATGTGCCGAAAATCGACCGGACTCTCGTGTTCAAAAGATCTTCCTGGTTCATCTCTGCCCCTTTTCCCTTCACTTTCAATTTGCTGAAATCATATTCGAGGGAACGGGGAACAAAATAGATGAGAAGTGGAATGCAGAGAAAAGTGAAAACCGCAGCAGCGTAGGTCAATTTTTTTGCCCAGGGATAAATTTTAATCGAGAGCAAATTCATCATGGAAAATGCTGGTTTTTTCTCTTCCCCCTTTTTTCAACACCGGCCAAATCTGTTCTGAAATCATCAGAAAAACCGGCAGAACAGAGTAGGTGGCGATCCAGCAGAAGAGCATTCCGACTCCGCCAATGAATCCAAAATGTGAAAAACCGCGAATCTCGGTAATAATCAGAATTCCAAAAGCGACGCTGGTGTTCAAGCTGGAGGCGAGGGTTCCCTTGAGGGTCGATGGAATTGCGATGATCAGGGAATCAAGGGAACTGGATCCCTTTTTTCTCTCTTCAAGATATCGCGCCATCAGAATCAGGCTGTAATTGATGCCGTTTCCGACAATGATCGATCCCAAAAAGGCGGTCTGGGTGGTGAGGTAACCGATTCCAGACGCAGTCAGTGCAAAAGTCCAGGCGATTCCGTTCAGTAAAGACCAGGACATGAGCAACACCATCCGAAGCTGTCTAAAATAGAGATAAACCGACAGGAGAACGAGAAACACGCAGAGTGCGGCTGTGCTGACAATATCATTGATCAGAGTCTGGTATTCAAACAAGACTCTGACGAATTTGCCTGTCATCCCGATTTTCAGGGCAGAATCGTATCTCGATCGATTCAATTCTTCGATTGTGTTTTTGACTTTCGCGACCAGCTTTTTGGAAAAATCGATTCCTGAGGCAGAACCCGGCGGACGAATCACGATCGCCATCAGTTTCCCGTTTTCCCCGAAAAAATAGCCGTCAATATATTGATCATAGGAAGAAATCTTGTTTCGGTATTTCTCCTCAATATCTTTGGTGGTGAACTCCCTCTCTTTTTCCTCTTTGCTCATCAGATCGAGAAAAAGCCCGGTCTTTTTTATTTTTTCTCTCTGGATTCTTCTTTCGAGGCGATCATGAATTTGCCGCAGATCTTCCAGGCTCATATACAGATATTTGTTCTCTTCAAAAAACCTCTTGGCATCGGAAACATTGTAATCCAGCTGATAAATATATTCGGGAGGATATTTTTTGAGTTCGGCAATCAGATCATTCGCAAAACGGATCGAAAGAGCCGGGTCTTTTGATTCGATGGTGACAATCAGAGAACCTTCTCCTCCCATCCTTTCGGCAATTCGGTTGATATCCTTGACGCTCTGAAAATTTTCGGGAAGAAGCTGTTTGAAATCACTTCTCAATTTCAAATGGACGCTTTTCCAGATACTGAGAGAAAAAAAGAGGGTAAATAAAACGGCCAGCAGCCATTGGTGGCGGTTGAGCCATTGGGTGTAACGGGTAAAAAATGGAGGATTGAATGATTCGTTCGTTTTCATGGTTGACTGTGCAGGGTCTTGAGTCAGACTCAGCCTATGGATGCGAATGAATTCGCACCTGCTTTATGAAACTTTTTTCTTTCCAAATAAATAGGCTGCCAATCCTCCCAATTCATAAAGAAGAAACAGGGGAATTGCCATCATAAACTGGGAAAGAATATCCGGTCCCGGAGTCAGAATACCGGCGAAAACAAAGATGATGATCACTGCATATTTTCTGAATTTGTGGATATGCCGATACTGAATCAAACCGACCCGCGAGAGAATAAAGATGATGAGCGGAAGTTCAAAAGTGATTCCAAAGGCGAGAAGCGATCTTGAGCAAAAACTGAAATAGTCTTCCATCCTCGGCATAAACTGGATCGGTGTATTTTTCAGAATATCAACAATGAATTTGAATCCGGTGGGGAAAACGAAAAAATAACCGAAGAGAGCGCCGATGACAAAGAAAAGTCCTGAAAAAATGGCGATCGGTAAAATGAGTCGTTTTTCCCTAAAATAAAGCCCGGGAGAAATAAACCGCCAGAGTTGAAAGGTAATATAGGGAAGCGCCAAAAAAACCCCTGCCAAGGCAGAGGTTTTCAGATAAACCATATACGATTCAAAGGGGGTGGTGGTAATAAAGTGGCTGTTATCTGGCAGTACTTTCTGGAGAGGAATAATCAAGATATTAAACAGCTCTTTCGAAAAGTAGAGAGTCAGAACAATGCCGATTCCGATGGCAATAAACGAATGAATCAGGCAGCGGCGAAGATCTCCCAGATGCTGAACCAAACCCATGAGATGTCGATTTTCTTTGTTAGGTTGGCTTTCCATTGGATGAAGTCGAATCGAAAGTGGTTACAGTGGTTTCTTTTTTTGCAGGCTCACTTGGCACTGGTTTTGTCGTCTGTTTCACATCTTTTTCAAAAGCCTCTTTGATGTCATCGAGTGAATGCTTCAATTCATGAACCCATTTTCCAACGGTTCTCGCTGTTTTGGGGATTTTATCCGGCCCCAAAAAAATGAGTGCAATGACCAAAACGACCAGCAGTTCTCCAAAGCCAAGTCCAAACATAGAAGGGGGAAATAGCTTATCTATTGATATTATTCAAGCATCCGTGGAAATTTTTTCGGAAATGGATGGCGAAGCTCTACTTCAACAATTTTTAATCCTGAAATTCCTGCCGCCACGAGCAGATATCTTCCCTTATAGTTGACTCCATTGGCAGAGACGAAATAATCGCCAAAATTCAGTTTTCCGAAGACAAAGGATCGGATTCTTTTCCCTTCCGGCCACCAATAGGCGATTCTCACCCCCGCTTCTCCATTCGCCAAGAAGACGATTCTGTGGCCCACACTCACTGCGTTTGTCACTTTTTTCTCCGGAGGAAGTCGTGAATCGCTGGGATTGGGGATCGTTCCGAGCAGACGCCCCGATTTCGAAACAATCAGTGCTCCTTCATCTCCCGCTCCGATAAAGACAAGATCATCAGAAACTTCTATACTTCCCTTCGATTCGGCAAGGGTGGCTCCTCCGACAAGATGCGTCTGATAAGAGAGGTCAGTGGGATTGATGACGGTCATTCGGCCGGGAGTTCCCTGAAAAACATAAATCTTGTTCTCTTCTTCATCGAGTGCCACAGAACGGGCATCTGCCAACGGAATAAAACCGTTTTGAACCAGGGTTGATTTATCAAGACGAACGAGTCCTCCCGTATTGCTGGTGGTGACAAACAGGGAATCATTGAGAGCGACCAGATCGGTTGCAGTATAAGAGGGGAGAGGAAGAGGGGGTAAAAACGTGATGGGCAAAAACATTGGATTGAGAGTCACTTTCTGAATTTCCGCCGGAGTTGGAAAACCGGTGACATCCTGGGATTCAGATCCCACCAGATAAAGAGCCTGGTTTTCTATCAGGGCACTGTTCAAATCCCTGTCCTTGAATATGAGCTGAAACAGGAGGGCCGGATGACGGGGGTTGATCAAGTCGACGATCTGGATTCCCCCCAAATAAGTATCCCCTTGGGTATTGTAAGTGACGACGGCATATCTCCCATGAAGTACAACATCGGTCGCCCCGAAAGGCTGATTCTCTACGGCAGGAGCCCTGACCGTCGCAACCAGTTTTAAAAAGATTGGCCCATGGGGAGGTTTCGGAGGAAAGAACGGTTTCCGAAGATCAGACTCTTCTGATTCAGGAATAATGCCGACTTCCTGATCGCTGGTTGTCACAAGGCATCGGAGCGATTCAGGGTCTTGATCGATCAGGATCCGCTCTTCTCGGTGAAGATCAACCTTGAAAGGATGAAGACAAAAACGATCTTCCGAAGTTGTATCGGAAAAAATGGGGGACGCTTGGGCAATATTCCCAGCCGCGATCAGTAGATTGGGTGAGTTGGCATTTAAAAAAAAGAATGATGGAAAAAAAAGAATCAAAAACAGACGAACCCGAAAAAGTTTCATGAATCCCCCCTCTAAAAAGATTTCATAAAAGCATTGGAATTTTTTGCCGATTTTATCTGCTCACCTTCAAAGCGTGTAGGATGGAGAAAGCATTTTCATTTTATAGATCTTTTTCCCAGAAATCGGCACCCCCCCCATCTTTTTTCTCGCCATTTTCGGTTCCTGGAATACCACCACCGTAATCAATCGACTCGGTATCCCCTTTCACAATTTCCATCGGGGTCTGGTATTGCGAAAGATCAAGCCAGGGAGGGAGTTTGAAATCTTTGGTTGGATATTTTTTTGTCGCTTCGGTCATATAGTAAAGCCAGATCGGAGCTGCAACATGTCCACCGGTTGCATTATGACCAATCGTTTTTGATTTTTCGTCATGACCGACCCAAACGCCAGCGACCAAGGTCGGGGTATATCCGACAAACCAGGCGTCGGTGGCGTTGTTGGTTGTTCCTGTTTTTCCGGCAGCCGGTTTTTTCAGTCCAAGTGCTTTGGTTCCTGTCCCATATTTGACTATATCTTGCATGAGAGAAACCATGGTTGCCGCCGTTCTGGGGGTAATCACATGATCGGGGGGAATATAATTTCCGTAGAGAATTTTTTTCTCATACTCACTCACATTGAGCTGGTCTTTTTGGATCACCTCATCTCCCACCTGCTCAAGAACCGAGCTGTATTCCATTTCATCCCATGGAACCGCTTTGACTGCTTTTGCATCCTTCTTTGAAGCAGGTTTGCTTTCACTATTTTCGGCTCTGCTTTCGGAAGAGGGTTGGCTCTCCGAAGCGGCCTGCTGGCTTTCGGGAATTTTTGCATGACCCGCCGCTTCTTCCCCTTTGCTCGAACGTTCTCCCGGAACGTTGGCTGAAGCTGATTCAGAGCCTTTTGGGGCATCCCAGGTGATGATAAATTTTTTCTGCATCGGTTTGTTTTCTTCAATCACTTTTCCGGTAGGATCGACGATTTTTCTGATGAAGTAGGTTTCAGGTAAAATTCCACCGGTGGCAAAAGTTCCGTATGCGCGAGCGAGCTCTGCCAGATAAACATCGTTTGCCCCGAGTGCCATCGAATAATATTTTGGGATGGGGGAGGTGAGACCGAGTTTTCTCATGTAGGCGGCAACATAGTGAGTGCCGATATCCATGACAATTCTGACAGTCACCACGTTTCTCGAATGGACCAGAGCACTTCGAAGAGGGGTAGGGCCTGAATATCCTCCCCCATAATTTTTGGGAGTCCAGAATTTTCCCGGAGACTCTTCATAAACAATCGGAGAATCCATGATGACCGTATTCGGTGTATAGCCTTTATCAAGGGCGGCAGAATAAATAAGAGGTTTAATGGATGAACCTGGTTGCCGAAGTGCCTGCGTTGCCCGATTGAACTCACTTTTACGATAATCAAGACCGCCAACGATCGCTTTGACTTCTCCGGTAAATGGTTCATAGGAGTAGATGGCCGCTTGAAGCGTCGGCTCTTGGGTGAGAGCAAAGAGTGGCTGATTCGAATCGGTTGTCACCGGTTTATTCTCAGCGACTGCTTTTCCCTTTTTCGATTTTGTATCGGTCGGGACGCTGGGATGATAAAGTCTTACTTCCACCACATCCCCATTTTTCAAGCTACTGGCAGCAGAAGCCCAAGTCATTGTTTCAGGAGCGATTGTCCCCCGGACATTTCCTACCATCACTTCAAAGCCGCCACTTCTTGATCCACCGACAATCACCCCATTATAATATTTGTTTTCCTGGAGAGGGGTTTTGATGCTCAGCAGACCTTGGGGGGTGTGATATTGGCCGTAATCGATATCGGGAGCTGCCTCAAGAATTTTGATATGATTTTGGGTATTGAACTTTTCGATGGCGGTTTTATCAGACAAATTTTGCAGCGGCCCCCGGTAACCTTTTTGTTTGTCGACTTCTCTCAAACCGCGGTCGACCGCACTCTGTCCCGCTTTTTGCATATCGAGGTTGACAGTCGCATAAACTTTCCAGCCTCCATGATAAAGGGCATCTTCCCCGTATTTGTCGACCAGATAGCGTCGAATATGTTCCGTAAAGTAGGGGGTATATTCCAGATTAAAGTCTTTGTCGGTTCCGGCCTTGTAAATTTTCAGTTGGGTTGTTTTTGCCTCTTCCGCCTCTTTTTTGGTGATGTAACCCTGTTCTCTCATTCGGTCGATGACATAATGTTGTCTCGATTTTGCCCTTTCAGGATTTGTCAGCGGATTATAGGCGGAAGGGGCTTTTGAAAGCCCGACAATCATCGCAATTTCAGCCACATTCAACTCTTTCAAATTTTTATGAAAATAGTTTCGGGCGGCAGCGGTCACTCCGTAGGCTCTGTTTCCGAAAAAGATATGGTTTAAATAAAGATAGAGGATCTGGTCTTTGGAAAGGTTTTTTTCAATCTCAGTCGCCAAGATTGCTTCCTTGATTTTTCGATCGTAAGTTCTTTCAGGAGAGAGGATCAGCGATTTGGTGACCTGTTGGGTGATGGTGGATCCCCCCTGAACGACATGTCCCGCTTTTAGATTGTTGATGAACGCCCTGAAAATTCCCCAAAAGTCGACTCCGTGATGGGCAAAGAATCGTTCGTCTTCACTGGCGACAAATCCCTTGATCAATTTGTCCGGAACATCTTTGATGGGGGTCAGGAAACGACATTCACTCCAGAATTCTCCGACACCCTTCCCGGTATCATCAAAAACCTCTGTGACCAGATTGGGATGGTAATCATCAATTTTACTCAATTTGGGAAGATCTCGGGAGAAGTAGTAGTAAAGAGCCGTTCCGCCAACCACGGTGAGAAGAATCGAAATCAGGAAGAAGTAAAAGGCAAAGCGGAAAATTTTGGAGAATAGGGTCAAAGACGGTTTTTGGGGGGAATTGTTTTTTTTCATTGAGATAAGAGGGCCACTCCATTTTAAAAGTTGATTTTTGTTAATACATGATCTCTCATGAAACGCGCAACTTAAAAAACGAATCGAATCTGTCTCCCGATTAAAACAATCTCCAAATTAAAACTTGAAAATTCCTCCCGGGAAATTGTAACAACGAGAACTCAAAAGAATGTATCCGTTTTTATCTTTATCAATTTATTTCAATCTCTCTCAAGAAAGGAGAAAGTAGATGTTTAAAAAGACTCTCGTGTTGCTCATTTTGGCAGGGCTGTTGGTTTCTGGCGCTTCTGCCTGCAAGAAGAAAGAGACCGCTCCCAAAGAGCCGGAAGGAACCGTACAAAAAGAGGGGGCAGAGGTAAAAGGGACTGCAACTCCAGAAACTCCTCCACCGCTTCCATCTTCTCCCCCCTCGACCCCGCCCGCTACCGGTTCTGCTCCTTCCGCAGGAGATGGAAGTGTGGCACCCACACCTCCGCCACCACCACCTCCGCCACCACCCCCACCCCCCCCACCCCCACCCCCCCCCCCCCCCCCGCCCGGGAAAGGGGCCAACTGAGGGGGCGGAGGGGTAGAAGGGC
>CAZSRQ010000071.1:0-3691 GCA_964609335.1 uncultured Pseudomonadota bacterium | reverse complement strand
TCCGCCACCACCACCACCTCCTCCTCCTCCTCCTCCACCACCGCCGCCTCCTTCTACAGGTCCAAACTGAGGAGACGAAGGGTAATCAGGTCAAATACAATTGGGAGGGCATTCATTCAAATGAATGCCCTCTTTGATTTGGAGTGATTGAAAATGAAAAAAACAAGATTTTCCTGTTTTCTTTTTTTACTCGGATTGGTGGGAGTGAGCGGTTCATTCGGATGTAGGCGTGTAGAACCACCTCATGAAATCAAACTTCCTGTTCCCCCCACGATCCCAACGACGATGCCTCTGCAGCCCGAAACGGTTCCGACCTCGATGCCTGCAACACAACCGGCTTCAATGCCAGCTTCCCAGCCTGCGGCAGAAAGCAATCCGGGAACCTGGTAGTTTCAGGACAAGAACTGTCGGTAGAAAACTGCCACTCCGATCGGAACCACAAAATTATCGAGAGCTTCTATCGGAAGGGATTCAAGGAGAGCCCCGATCAATGCGGTCAGGAGTGAATCGCCAAGAGAGATAAAAGGGAGCTGAACCAAAAAGGCGGTGAGAAAAAAGCAGAAACTTCCCAACCAGGTTTTTTCTGGTGAATAAAAAATTCTGCTCTTTCCGAATTTTTTTCCCATGAGACAGGCGATGGAATCTCCGATGCAGATCTGAAGAATTCCGCAAATGGCAATGTTAAACGGGAAAAAAGCGAGAGAAAAAATGATTCCGAGTGCGAGCAGAGGCGGAGCGAAGTCGACTTTATCTTTTTTTCTTTCCAGAGAGTGGGTGAGCGTGGCGAGAATCAAAATCCCCTTTCCTGATTTTTTTTCCAGATATTGGGAAAGAAAATAGATCAAAACAAAAAAACCGAGCAGAAAGATCGAGACGGTTTTATGACTTTCTCCGAGGAGTAAAAAGAGAGCACCAGAAGAGTGAATCAACTTCCGAAAAATCTCTTTTTTAAAAGGAGCGATGGATTGAGAGTCCGACATGGTTCATTCCGACTTCTGGCATTAATTGAAAATTTCCATGCAATTTTTTATGGAAACGGGTCGTTCCATAGGCAACCACAGAACCGATGACAGCCCCCATTAAAACATCGGATGGAAAATGATTGTAAGAATCTACCCTCGAAACAGCGACCAAAGTGGCAAAAAGATACGCCGGCACCCCAATTTTCGGACCATACATCATTTCCAGAACAGTCGCAGTGCTGAAAACACCGCTGGCATGTGCCGAGGGAAAACCCCGTCTGGAGCCATCGGGGCGATTTCGGTCGAAGGCGTATTTTGCCCCAATCGTGATCAACTCGGCCCAGAAAAGTGATTCGAGTATCGATTCACCGGTGGTTCTCAGTTTAACATCCTTGATCCCTGCACCGACCGCGGTGACGATGACTCCAACTCCTGCCATGGTATAGGGGGCGCCTGAATAATCAAAAATTTTGTTTCCGGTATAACCAAAAAGATGGTTCGGAGCAAAACTGTACTGGATTTGCTTGTCTTGGGTGTGAAGAATTGCTGTTGCGCCAATCCCCAAGCCGAAGGCAAGTGCCCCCCACCCCCAAAAGCTGTCTCGAATGTCGTAACCTAGATGACGGGGAAGATCAGAAAAGACAAATTTTGATCCACGGACAGAGCGATCGTGATACTCTTCCTCTTTATCTTTTTTATGATTGGTTGTTTTGGAGGGAGAATTTTCTTTCTCATGATCAACTGCTTCATCCGAATTTCCTTTTTTATCGGCCGCCAAATAAAAAGGGGGATTTTCTATAGCCAATAAAGGATAGACAAAAGCTTGAGACAATAGAAAACAGATCAGAGCAACGGAAAATAATTTCATAACCAAATCCTTCAAAAAAATTTTCATCTCTCTAACGAAATTGATCTTTCTTGCCAAGTTTTAAACCGCTCTGTATAAAGATAAATTTTATTATGTCTGCCCTGAAACCGATCACCGCTACAGCAGCGAAGGCAAAAATGTTTGCTGCATTCTGGACATTTCCAGCCATTCTTTTTTCCTCGTTCATGATTGGATGGGGAGCTGAAGCCGCCCAATATTTTATTTCTCGGGGATTGGCACTTGCCCTTTTAGCACTTCTCCAAACTCTACCTGAATTTGCGGTTGAAGCGGTGATTGCCTGGCATCAGGATATTCATCTGATGCTTGCCAATCTGACCGGTAGTTTGCGTTTACTAGTCGGCTTCGGCTGGCCAATGATTTATTTTGTTCGCGCCGCTTTTCAAAAAAAGAAATCAATCAAAAAGCGTTTTAGCCCCATTGAGATTGAAGTAGAACATTCGGTTGAAGCTGTATCGCTTTTACCCCCACTTCTCTATTTCACCTTCATCTATTTCAAGGGGAGTCTTTATTATTATGATGCCGTCGTTTTACTTCTCTTATATCTGGCCTACCTTTGGCTGGTACATAAAATGCCTCCCGCTGAGATGGAAGAAGCGAGCGACATGCCATTTGTCCCGAGAAAGGTGATCGGTTTTTCTCCCCCGATTCGAAATCTCCTGATTGTTTCCCTGTTTTTGGGAGGGGGATTGATTCTTCTGCTGACCGTTGAACCTTTTTTGGAAAGTTTACTCGCGATCGCCATGACCTTTGGAATATCCCAATTTGTTTTTGTTCAGTGGGTTTCTCCGTTCTTATCGGAATTTCCTGAAAAATTGACCGCTTTTACCTGGGCCAAAAAAGAGGGAAAAGCCTCGATGGCTTTAATGAACATTGTCAGTTCAAACATCAATCAATGGACATTACTGGTTAGTATGATGATGATGGTTTACTCCTATTCCAAAGGAGAGTTGTCTGGGTTTCCCTTTGACGATCATCAAAAGCATGAGCTCGCTTTGACTTTGATCCAATCATTTTTGGCCTTTTTAATGCTTCTTGATCTTCGTTTTCGATGGATAGAAGCAGTTCTCCTGTTTATTTTATGGTTTGCCCAGTTTATTTTCCCCAATATCCGGGAAGAGATTTTTTGGATTTATTCCGGGATTTGCGTGATTTATCTTCTCCTGATTCTCTTTAAAAAGCGAAGAGTCGAGGCATTTGTCCAATTTGGCTCTCTTTTTAATAGAATTCACCGAAAACGAAGAAAAGTGTAAATAACAGTCTTTACAAAAGTTTTAAGCCTGTGCTAGAGGAGTCAAACTTTTTATTTATCTATTTAAAGGGTTACTATGGAAAATTTAGAAGTGGTCAAAAAAGAAACCATTGAGAAATTCAAAATTCATGCAACCGATACCGGTTCTCCCGAGATTCAGGTTGCGCTCCTCACTCATCGAATCAACTATCTTACCGAACATTTTAAAACCCACAAAAAAGATCATGCCTCCAGAAGAGGTCTTTTGAAGATGGTCGGTCGTCGTAGACGGCTTTTAGACTATTTAAAAAGTAAAAACAAAAGTCGATATACCAAAGTAATCGGAGAGTTGGGAATTCGTAAGTAAAACATTCAGAGAGTGAATCTAAACTGTTTTTAAAGCTGATAATTTTAAGAGAACATGTTTTGAAGAAAATTTGTTTTCTTAAATTATCAGCTCTTTTTTTGAGATGAGAGTTTAAATTCTTTCCTCTGTTTTTTCTTGATGAATTTCTAACTAATCCTAAGCAATTTAATAAATCCCCTCTCCCCTTGAGCTGGCTTCGCCGTTAGGCTGTGCCAAGGCGAGCGGGGAGAGGGAGATCTCTTTGA
>CAZSRQ010000070.1:0-11930 GCA_964609335.1 uncultured Pseudomonadota bacterium | reverse complement strand
CGAACAATCGTTGAAAAATTATGGCGCGTTGATTTTGGTGAGAAATGAAAATGAAGCAGCCAATCTTTCAAACGAAATCGCCCCAGAACATTTGGAGCTTTCGGTTCAAGATCCCAAAAAACTTCTTAAAAAAATCCGCAATGCCGGAGCGATTTTTCTCGGAAGACTAACCACCGAATCTTTTGGAGATTATCTCGCAGGGCCAAATCATGTTTTGCCAACCAATGGAACGGCACGATTTTCATCTCCACTTTCAACTTTAGATTTTTTGAAATTCTCAAGTGTGATTGAATGTTCGAAAGAGGGGATTAAAAAACTTGGATCTTCTGTGGTTCATTTAGCAGAGCTGGAGGGATTACAGGCGCATGCGGTGGCGATGAAGTTGAGATTTTAAAATAACTTGGGTTCCATTTTTTGCTTTGAGAAATTTTGCCGCGGAATCTTGATTCATCGCAATCTCCAAAAAACCTGAACTCCCGAATAAAATAAAAAAATTCCCCTTTTTTCCCTCGGCGTAATGAGAATAAATTTTTCGAATCTTTTTTCCTTGAATGGAAATTGAAAAATCCAAATCCGGAAAATTTTCTTCAAGAAATCGCTTAGAAATATTTGTAATCATATTTCCAAATCGATCGATGGAAAGCACTTTTCCAATGATCTGCTTTTTTTTGATGGTCGGAAAGAAATCGTGCAATCTTTGACACTCCTCGATCTTCTGCCCAAAAGAAGCACAAGAAATCCCTGAAGAAAGATGTGCAGCAACTGGAGCAAACAGATCTCGACCCTGAAAAGTGGAGGAAACTGAATTCAGAAAGTATTTTGGATTTTGAAGATGAACAATCTGCTCAACTTTTTCTTCAGAGAGAACGAGAGAGAAAATTCCGTTATCCGGCCCAATAAAATAATGGTTTTTTGTTTTAATGAGGATCGGTTTTCGTTCACTTCCAACTTCAGGATCAACCACCGCCACAAAAACAGTCTCTTTCGGAAAATAGCGATACGATTGATGAAGAACAAAACCGGCTTGCAGAATATTATAAGGTTCAATCTCGTGGGAAAGATCGATAATGGAAGTTTTTGGGGCGATGTTGGAAATGACCGCTTTGAGAACTCCGGCGTATCCATCTTTCAAACCGAAATCGGTGAGTAAACAGATTTGCATATTTTTTACCTGCACTCCTTTGAAAGGATTTGACTCCGGGAAGGGTTAACGTCCAAGTACACGCGAGATCACCCTCTCCCCTCAAGGGCATAGGTATCTACACAAGTCGGGAGAGTAAGTATTTTTAAGTATTTGACGACAGTCTCCCCCTTTGAAAAAGGGGGATTAAGGGGGATTTAATGCTAGGAGTTCGAGTTTTCTTAAGACTTGGTTGCACTAAATCCCTCCTAACCTCCCTTTTTCAAAGGGAGGGATCATCCTTGCAGTGAGCTATTATTCTATATCTCCCAACTTGTGTAGATACCTATGCCTCAAGGGAGAGGGGGAATAATAGAAAAATTTATTTTATACGAATCTACTCCGGCGCAATAAACTTCAACCCGACAATCGAAGCAATCAACATCGAAAGAAAAAAAAATTTTCCAAACGAAACCGGATCTTTAAAAAATGCAAATCCAACCACGGCAGTTCCGAAGGCCCCAATCCCTGTCCAGACTGCGTAAGCGGTCCCCAATGAAATCATCGTGACCGATTTGTTGAGCAATCCAAAACTGATCATTGCACAAATTGCAAAAGCGATCGTATAGGGAATCTTGGTAAAATTTTGGGAAAGTTTTAAAAAAGTGGTGAAACCGATTTCGAAACATCCCGCTAAAATTAGATAAAACCAACCGCTCATTAAAAACCCCTTTGGATTATTTTTGTTTGGCAATTGTCTATTCAATCAGCCAGATCAGAGCAACTACAATATAGAGAACTTGTGAAATCCATTGATGATAAAAAGCGGAAGGAATTGCAATCGCATAAAAAATTGGGGACAAATTTCCCTTGAAATCTTTTCCGACAGCGGTCGCCAAAAGAGAGTTTTTACCTTGGGTTGCGATAATCACCCGTTGTTCGAAATCAACAAATTACGCTCGTGCCTGGTTTTAAAAAAAACTATCAGCAAAAATTGCGTAACGTAAGTCAATAAACGGGATGAAAGATCGACAAATGAGCATCTTCTTTATCACTAGTCAACTGAACCAAATTTAGATCGTTGAGATCTCCTCTCCAAAAACTTACTGACTGCTGACGGAGAAACTGATTTTCAGAGATCCATTCAACTGGAAAGCGATGGTAATTGACGACAGGAACTGTTTTCAAAAGGGTGGCGTTCTCTGTCAAGCTGATGATCGCTTCATTCCATGAATGATTATTTCCAGACCAGTTACGCTCGGCGTAGGCCTGCTTTTGATCGGGAGAGACAATGAAAAAGAAAGGGGCAGAAGAATCGGTTTCTCTCAATCGGGTCAAACGCTTGTGAGAAAAATCGGTCAAATTCATCTCCCAAAGATCTTCTCCCACAGGGGGGCGAGAAGGGGGGGTATCACCTTCATCCGGCAGACGATTAGAGCTATAGAATAATTTCTTTTTATCTGCGGAGATTTGTAAAGTTTGGCCAAAATTAGAAGCGGTAAATCGGGTCACTGGCCTGCTGACAAAGCTGGTGAGATCGACCTCCCACAAATTCGAGACATTATTTTTACTGCTTTTATCGCTTCCATCGATATTTCGATGAGAAATATAAAAGGCTCTTGAACCATCCGGAGAAAGAACGAAAGAGTAGATCGCTATCGAGTTAAGATTCGTAAGCTCCGTTATCGGCTTTGGTGTTTCTTTCGGGATTAGACTCAGCATCCAAAGGTTGTTGCTGGAGTTTTGTTTTTCCGTTCCTTTTGGATCCCAATAAGCACGACAAACCAACTTCTCACTCTCTCTTGTCCATTCGCACTTATCAGGAAATTGAAATTTGGAAGAAGTAAACTGAGTGATCGGAAAATGACGGTTCGTCTCCAGATCTACCACCCAGACATTTCTGGCTCCGTCAGTGCCGATTTCGTCTTTTGTCGGATCGAGCGAACGATCAGAAATATAATAGATTTTTTTCCCGTCGGGAGACCATTTCGACAGGGGATAGATCGCAACTTTAGTCAGTTCGGTGAGAGGTCTGCTCTGGGCGGTTTCCCGATCGACTATCCAGAGATTGGGTCCCGCCGGTTTTTGCGGTTTTCCATCGAGATTCCTGTTTGAATAATACAAAATGCTTTTTTGATCGGGAGAAACAGAAAACGAGTTGATATAAAGATAAAGACTATTATCCTCCCTATTTGTTTGAGCGAGAATTCGGTCTTGTCTTGTTTCTGGATCAAACTCCCTGATGAATGCATGAGTCGAATTGTAAGAGGAATAAACGATTTTTTTCCCCACAAACTGTGAAGATTCACGAAAAACGCTTTCTCCAGGCTGAGAAACCGGCTCAAAAGTTTTTTCGATCACTTTCACAACCCCCAAATGTTGACCATATTGACCGAAGTCGGGCATCGTATTTGATTCGTTTGCGAGTAAAATCTCTCGGCCATCCTCTGACCATCCCCGAAAAGAACCGAATCTGTACCGGCTATAAGGGGTCATTGGGCGATGAAGTCTGGTTTCCAAATCAGCGACACAGAGATTGTAATCCCCATTGACGCTCTCTTTTCCTTCCAAATCTCGGTTCGAATAGTACAAAACCTTTTTTCCATCCGGAGAAAATTGCGGATCAGAGGCATTACTTTGAACCAGTTCGGTGAGGGGGGTTTCTTTTTTCGTATTCTGATCGATCCACCAAAGGTTGAAAAGAGAACCCCGCTGATCTTCACTTTTCATCATCCGATCCGATTGGTATACCAACTGATTGGAAACGGGAGAAACAGCAAAATCGTAGACCGTCGAGTTCTCAAATCGGGTGAGAAAAAGGTTCGTTTTTTGCTGAATCTGGTAAACCGACAGGTTTTTAACACCGGCAGCTTTCCCCTGCTCTAACGGTGCAGTTGACAAATAATAGATTTGGTTTTCGTCAGGAGAGAGTTCGAATTTACTGATCACTCCCCGCTCAAGTTGCAGCAGGGTGGTTCTTTCAGCCGATTCGGTCTGGTAGAGCTCAAGCGAGTCATAAGATTTTACAAATATTTTTTTCCCATCCGCAGACCATCGTGGAGAATCATAATTTTTTTCCCCTTCGAAAAGCGGCGAATGTAGAAGATTGCTCAGGGAAACAATCCAGATACGTGAACCAGTTCGAGCCTCATCCCTTTTTTTGTTCAAGGCGCGATTTGAATCGTAAATAATTTTGTCTCCATCGGGGGACCATTGCGGTACAGATGCATTCGGAAGGATCAAATCGGTGATCGGCCGATCGGATTGATCGATCAGATTTTTCACCCAGATGTTGCTTGGAAGTCCCCCGACTTCTTTCTGGTCAGTTCCATCGAGCCGACGGTTAGAAACATACGCGATTTTGGTTCCATCGGGAGACCAAACAGGATTAAAAGAAGCAGTATGTTTTAGCTGAATGACCGATTGTTTTTCAGAGCCATCTGTTTTTTGTACCCAGATGCCGCTAAAATGCCCTTGCACACCAGGAGGAACGGAAATTCTCGAAACATAAAGGACCCGAACAAAGGCGGCTTTCACCTGTTTTGACTCACTGAGCAAAACTTCGCAGGTGGGGGTTTTACCTCGACAAGTACCGTCATGCCATCCCAGAAACAGATAACCTTGGTTTGGAATCGCTCGAAGAGTGACAGTGTTATTCAGTTTAAAGCTTTTCTCGCAAATCTCGTTTTTTTTCGCACATTCAAAACCGTTTTCGGCCGAAACGACTCTTCCATCACCGACACCGGTAATCGTAACTTTCAAGACCGGATTTGTCTGAGGATTTTCAGAACCGGAAAGATTTCTGGAAGACCCCCCACATCCCCCGACGATTAAACAAAAAGCAGCAATCATGACAAAAGAGGCAAAAAATTTCATTGAATATCTCCCGTTTCTTTTTTGAATAATAACGCCCCCCTCGCTATCCTAACCGTTATCGGTCGGAAGGAGGCCAGAGTTGCCTCTTTTTTTTACTCTTTTTTTTACTCTTTTTTTTACCAACTTCTTCAGTATTAGGACATTTTGTACCAAGGGGGTCGATATTGGATAGATTTCAGGAGTTATAAAAAAGTCCGCCACTTATCTGATCGGTGGTATGAATTGGATATTGTTGCAAAATATCAATTCTTAAGCCGAAAAGGAGGTGGCGAATGAGCAAGGTTTACATTCAAGATGTGCGAAATCATCGTGACCGATTTGTTGAGCAATCCAAAACTGATCATTGCACAGAGTGCAAAAGCAATCGTGTATGGAATCTTGGTAAAATTTTGGGAAAGTTTTAAAAAAGTGGAAGCTCAAATAGAATTTGTGAAAAGAGATTTTAAGGCACCTCTAAAAACTCATGATTCTCAAGGATCCTTCGACAAGCTCAGGATGTCCCACCAAGGAAATCAATGAATGATAGGGAGATGGTGAGCGTAGTCGAACCATAAGTTGGAGTTTTTAGAGGTGCCCTTTATTATAATTTTGAAGGGTTTGGAGTAGTGCACTTAGTCTTTGAATTCACAGGCGTGAACTTTCTATCACTCTCTTGAAACCACCATCCATAAAGAGTTGGCAAAACGAGCAGGGTCAGTAAAGTGGAGCTAAACAATCCTCCAATGACTACGGTCGCCAGAGGTTTTTGAACCTCGGCACCCGCGCTCGTAGAGAGAGCCATCGGAATAAAGCCGAGCGAGGCGACCAGAGCGGTCATTAAAACCGGTCTCATCCGGATCTTGGCTCCTTCGATCGCCGCTTCGATTGAACTCATCCCCTCTTTTCTTTTTTTGAGGATATAAGAAACCAACACGACTCCATTCATCACCGCAATTCCAAAGAGGGCAATAAAACCGACTCCGGCTGAAATACTGAATGGCATCCCACGAAAAAGAAGGGCAAAAGCTCCTCCACTAATCGCCATCGGGACATTGAGATAGATTAATCCTGCAATTTTGAAAGAGTGAAAAGTCGAGTAAAGAATCAGAAAAATCAGAAAAAGGGTCAGAGGAACCACGATCATCAATCGTTCACTAGCAGACTGCAGATTCTTAAATTGCCCTCCCCATTCTAGAGTATAGCCGGGAGGAAACTTCACCTCGTGACGAATCTTCGCCTCTGCCTGTTGCACAAAGCGAAGCAAATCGACCCCTCTGATATTCGCTTCAACCGAAATCCGGCGTTGAATCCCTTCACGACTAATCTGGGCCGCTCCTTCTTCGACCCTGATTCGGGCCACGGAGCCCAACGGAACTATTTTTCCATTCGGTGCCAAGATTGGAAGATGGGCAATCTGATCGGGAGTGTTATGCGATCCCTCCTGAAGTCTTACCTGGAAGACAAACCGTTTTTGCCCTTCGAGAATTTCCCCGACGGAACGTCCTCCGATCACTCGAATTGTTTCCAAAACATCTTTTACATTCAATCCAAATCGGGCGATCTGCTCCCGATCCATCTGGATTCGAAGGACTGGCAATCCCATCATCTGCTCTGCTTTGACATCGGCTGCCCCTTTCACTTGACGAACTGCAGTGACCACCTCTTCGCTGAGTCGTTTGAGCGTTTTCAACTCTTCGCCATAGATTTTAATTGCGATGTCTGAACGAACCCCTGAAATCAATTCTGAAACTCTCAACTCAATCGGTTGAGAGTAACTCAAAATTACCCCTGGGATTTGTCCCTTTAAAGCAGCATCCATTTTTCCGATCAGCTCTTCTTTTGTCTTTGCGACTTTCCATTTTTTCTGCGGTTTGAGGATCACAAAAACATCGCTCACCTCCACCCCTTGCGGATCGGTGGCAATTTCAGCCTGACCGGTTTTGGAAACCACGGTTACCACTTCGGGAAACTCTTTCAAAATTTTCTCGATTTTTGTCGCTTGCACGATCGATTCTTCCAGAGAAACGCTCGGTACCCGCCAAACCTGAACGGCAATCGCCCCTTCATCGAGTTTTGGCACAAACTCTGCTCCCAAGAAACAGGCCAAAAAAAGGCTCAATATAAAAACAAACGAAGCGATCAGGATTGTTTTTACCCGATGAGTCATCGCGGTTTGAAGAAGAGGAAAGTAAATTTTTTTAATCTGACGAATCAGCCAGGTCTCTTTTTCTTCGAGATGATTTTTCTTGAGGAAAAGAGAAGCCAAAACCGGCATTAAAGTAAGGGATAAAATGAGAGAGGCCGCCAAGGCAAAAACGACTGTAAACGCCATCGGCTTGAACATTTTCCCCTCAATCCCGGTCAACGTCAGAATCGGAAGATAAACAATCAGAATAATTCCAACCGCAAAAACAATTGGCCGACCGACCTCCAAAGCGGCGCTCCGAATTGCCGAAATAGGATCCACAATATTTTTTCTTTTTTCAGAAAGAACCCGAAGGATATTTTCAATCATCACCACCGATCCGTCGACGATCAGTCCAAAATCGATCGCCCCCAGACTCATCAAGTTTCCGGAAACCCTTGTATACAACATCAGGGTGAATGCGGCGAGCATCGAGAGAGGAATGACTGTCGAGACGATCATCCCGGCACGAAAATTTCCCAGGAGAAGAAAAAGAACCAGAATGACTAACACGCCTCCTTCAAAAAGATTTTTTTGAACGGTTCGAATCGTTCGTTGAATGAGATCTGAACGATCATAGAACGGTTCAATCGTCACCCCTTCCGGAAGATTTTTTTCGATCTCCTTGATCTTCTCTTTCACCCGATTCACCACCGCCCTGGAATTTTCTCCCGAAAGCATCAGGACGATTCCAGCAACAATTTCCCCTTCTCCATCCCGCGTCACTCCCCCTTGTCTAAGCATGGGAGCGAATCGAACCTCTCCCAAATTACGGATATAAATCGGTGTCCCATCCCGGGTGGTTCGAACCACAATATTTTCAATATCTTTTAAATGATGAATCAGCCCTTCTCCTACAATCAGATATTGCTCTTTCTGTTTGACGATATATCCACCCCCTGCGTTGGCATTGTTTTTCTCCAACAGCTGGTAGAGCTCACCGATCGGAATCTGATAGGCAATCAATTTCAAGGGATCGAGTGCAATTTCATAGGTTTTTAATTCTCCTCCGTAGCTATTCACTTCGACCACTCCTGGAACAGTGCGAAGTTGATAGGCGACCTGCCAATCGAGCAAGGTTCGAAGCTCCATTAAAGATTTTCCCTTTCCCTTGATTTCGAATTGATAGATTTCTCCAAGACCGGTGGAGATCGGTCCCATTTGGGGATCTCCAAAATCCTCGGGGATTTTTTCTCGCGCAACGATCAAGCGTTCCATCACCAAGCGTCGTGCAAAGTAAAGATTGACCTGATCCTGAAAGACGATCGTCACGGAAGAAAGACCAAATCGGGAAATGGACCGGATCTCTTGGATGTGGGGAAGACCACTCATCGACGTTTCGATCGGAAAGGTGATAAATTTTTCTACCTCGACCGGCCCAAGCCCCGGAGATCGGGTGAGAATCTGAACCTGTACATTAGTAACATCCGGCACCGCATCGATCGGAAGATAAAAAAGAGAACGAATTCCGACTCCGCTCAGCAAAACCACTAGCATCACAACCATGAAACGATTCTTCAACGACCAATCGATGATTTTTGAAATCATATCTTTCGCCTTTAAAATTTTTGCTTTTGGATCACCCGATTGTATTGTTTATATCTTTTCTGCCACATCCTCTTTTCATTTTTGTTTGAGACTTTCTGATTTGAGTGTGAAGCTTCCTTGAGTCACCACTTTTTCTCCCTCTTTTAATCCTTCGAGAATCTCTATCTTTCCTCTTCCATGGGCCCCAATCTTGACCGGTTTTTTCAGAAATGCCGCTTCCGTTCGTGGGACAAAGACAAACCAGTTTTCGCCAATCTGCAAAACCGACTCCTCTGGCACCACCAGTGCTTTTCGATCGGATCGGATGAGAATTTTTCCCTGCACAAACATTCCAAATTTTAAATGATGTCCCCTGTTTTCGACCTCAGCTGCCACTTTGAGGGTTTGTGATTTTTCATCCAGATTGGGGGAAAGATACCGAATGATCCCTGGAAAAATTTCTTCTCCATAGCCGGTAGAGGTGACCTCCACTTTTTGTCCCAGAGAGATTTGACTGATTTCTTTTGGATAAACATCGAAAACAACTCGAATGGTATCAATATCGGCCAAAGTGACGAGAGAATCGAGAACGCCAACCCGCATCCCCTCCGAAGCATTAATGCTGATCACCGTTCCGTTTCTCGGCGCCCGAAGAATCGATTTCCCAACCTGCAAAAGCGGCTGTCTCGCCTGAACTGTTTCGCCGACTTGAATCCTTATTTTCTCAACCACTCCCGAATGGGTTGAAAAAACAAAAGTCG
Source organism: uncultured Pseudomonadota bacterium (assembly GCA_964609335.1). GTDB lineage: Bacteria > UBA10199 > UBA10199 > JADFYH01 > JADFYH01 > CAZSRQ01. The sequence goes on along the minus strand of CAZSRQ010000070.1, from coordinate 2,482 downwards.
ATTTATTTGTATCTTGAACAACATTCCCGGGGACATGAATCTCCCGAAAAAGAGATTCCCGCTTTACCTCGGAAGTTTGAATTTCGAGCGTCGACAAAATTTGAGGAGAGAGTCGAATCTCGGAGGCAACTTCTTGCAAAGGCGTTTTTGTCGATATCGGCTGTTGCAAAGAATTTTCTCTGTTAGAACATCCGATATTCCACGACAGCAAAACAAAACAAAACAGAGCATTGCACACGAATAGTTTCTTCTTCATAAAGCTCCTGAAAGAGGGCCACCGATCGCCCGTTCCAAATCCCCTTTTTTAATCCAATATTCAAAAAGGGTATCGTAATAATCAGATTTGAATCGGTTGACCGACTGAAGGGTTTCTAGAAATCTCAAGAAATCGGTATTTCCCTCCTGATAGGCTTGAAAGGTGGTTCGAAAAAGCTCTCCGGTTGTCTGAATCATCTCCTGTTGAAGTGCGATCGATTCGATCACCCGGAGAAGTTGAAAATATCGATTTCTCACTTCGAGTTCTATTTTGCGGGCGAGATAATTTTTCTGATATTCGAGTTTCAACTTTTTCGCTTTTGCCGATTCAATTTCCCCTTTGTTTCGATACCAGACTGGAAGTTGCATTCCGAGCGAAGCTCCCAAATTGAGATCGGGAGGATCTTGTTGTCCCCAAAAACCGACCTTTAAATTTGGCTTTGCTTCCTGTTTGGCGAGGCGAATCTCTTTCTGATTTTGCTCTTTTCGAGCTTCGATAGAATCAAACTCGGCTCTCTGAATCATCTCTGTCAACAAAGTCGAAAGAGAGGGAAAAGAGCTTTTTTCCCGAAAAGAATCACTCGCACGAAAGGGGGTTTCCAAATCGCGATCCAGCAGGAGATTCATCTGCTGTTTCAGAATTTTCAACTCGTTCTGCTCGAAAATAAGATTTTTATGTTGAACCGCCAATTCCATCTTGGCTCGTAATACATCCGCATACGGAGCCTTGTTTTGCTGAAATTTCATCTGAGCTGATCCGACAAACCGTTGATGAATTTCGAGATTGGAGCGAATTAAAGAAACTCTTTCCTGACTTCGCTGTATCGCGGCATAAATCGTTTTAACTTTTCCGATGATATCCTGTTCGGTAATCAGCTCCTCGATTTTTGAAATAAAAATCTGGTCATCGGCGATCTGCTGACGAAGCTTTCGTTTTCCCCAAAGTTCAACCTCTTGTTGGATTGCTCCTCCCAGATAGACATTTTTTTGTGTATCTCCAGCCTCCAAGGTTTCATAGTTTGGCCCAACCTGAAAATTGATCTCTGGATTCGGATAACGATTTGCTTTTAAACGATCTTTTTGGGCAATAAAGCTGTTCTGTTTCGATAAAACCACCTCGGGACTTAAACTTTCCGCGATTTCCAAAGCTTTTTTCAATGGAAGAGATTCTTCCAAAGCAAAAACCATCAGTGGGAAAAGCCAAATCATCCAGTTCAATAGGAAAACAAAGAAAAATTTTTTCATAGAAAGAGAGCCGGGATAGAAAAACCGGTCCAAAACCAGAGCTCATTCGAAGGGGGGAGTTCGATGGTATTTCTGTTTGGAGATTGCAAAGCTCCGAAAGACTATTTTCAATGAAAATGGGGGAGATTTAAAGCTTTTCTTTCTATCAAGAGGCAAGCTACGTGACTTTGACTGACAAACTCATGCTCAAATGATAAAGAAAACGTAACTACTCAGGTGTCCAATAGGGACATGGTGAGCGTAGTGCAACGGAGTCGAACCATCCATTGAGTGCACTCGAGTGATGGTTCGACAGGCTCACCATGTCCCATTTGTATAAAATTTATTGAGGGACCTGAGTAGTTACAAGAAAACAATCATTCAACCAGCAAAAGGAGACAAAAACATGTCTGATCAAACCTCAATCAAAATATTTCTATCGCTTCTTTTCATTTCTTTTTTACTCTATGCGGATACTGCCTATACCGACGAGCTCCCTCCCGCTGTTTCGGTGTCAAAAATAAGTTTTAAAGTAGAAAATCTCAAAGAATATGCGACGGTTTATTGTCCCCAGACCGGCTCTGAAAAAAACAAGAACTATCCAGTCGTATTCGTGATGCATGGCGGATTTTGGGGCGATGACGCTGGCACTAATGCGTTTGGAAAAAGATTGGCCCAAAATGGCTACTGCGCGATTGCGCCGAGTTATCGGGGAGAGAAAAGAAGAGTCGACAAGAAAAAAAGCGAAGGGGAGGTTGAGTATTGCGCCGGTGAAGTCGACGATGTGGTGACGCTCATCGACGAAGTAAAGCGAAAATCTGAATATGATACGACGGCACTTTCACTCGTCGGCTTTTCTCATGGGGGATGCATTGCGATGCGAGTCGCTGAAAAACGGGACGATATTCGCTCCGTCGTTCTTTTCGCCGCTCCGGTCGATGCGATTTTTCTTTATGAAAATTTGACAAAACATTGGGGAAAGAATTTTTTCTTCAACGGTTGG
>CAZSRQ010000069.1:0-12363 GCA_964609335.1 uncultured Pseudomonadota bacterium | reverse complement strand
TCTGCGCGTCGATTCGGGCGACGAATTACGCCTCGCAAGAGCTGCAGGAGGAGCTTGCGTTCAATTTCGGGCAATTCAATGCCGTTTCGCAAGGTTTGAGTCAATTTGCCAATTGGGTGAACAAAACCGGGGACGAGGCGGATATTCAGCGCGGGATTGTCGAGCTCCAGAGGGAGATTCTCGCCAGAGCGAAGATTACGAATTGGGACGAGCTCGATCGAGATCAGAAGCAATTGCATCTAGCCTTGAACGATAAGAATCATGTCCTTTACCAAGCGCGGCAAGCGGCGCGGATGAATTATGCCGAAGAATTGATCAACCTGGCGCAATCCTCGCTCGAGGCGATGGCTTTAGAAGTGATTGTTGGCCCCGGTGCGGCGCTTGCTCGGCTTGCCTCGGTGTTGAAGAAGATGAAGTCGGCGGCGGTCGTTGCTGCTGGGGTTTTGAAGACAGGGGTTTCCCGAGCGGCGCTTGTGGGTGCGGGGAGAAACATTGCGGCGACAGCTCGGGCGATGAAAGAGGGAGCAGTTGCGGCGGTCAAGGGGAAGACGAAGAGCACGATTCAGGAGTCGGCGAAAGCGGCGATCAAATCCTCTGATCCTTTCGACATTTTTGCGGATGGGATTACCGGTGATCTCTTCAACTTTTCCATCGCCGATTATGCGGCGTTTGGGGGAATTGTGGCGGTCTCCGGAGCGGTTCGTGTGGTGACGGAAGCTTTTGCGATTTCGCTGAACGATTTGAAGAAAGACATTCCTGTTTTTATCGAGAAAAAAGTTCCTGAAATGTTCAAAGAGGGGGCGAGAGGCCTCGCTTTAACCCCGCTCGACAACGCGCTCAATCTCCTCTGGGCTCAAATCACCGACAAAAAATATATCGATCAAAAAGAGAATACTCTCGGTCAATGGGCATTCGGCGGAGTTGCTACCGCTATTTCGATGTTCTCTTCCACTCTTTTGAAGGCTGAGGGAAAGCTGGCCGAAGCGGAAATGAAAGCGGCTGTCCGATCGACTGCGCCGACTTTTAGGGGAAGGTTGATGGAAGAATCTGGCCGCTTTGCGAAATCTCTACCAGGGAGCTTAAAGAAGAAATCAAGAGAGATGGGTGAAGAAATTTATGAGGAATCGGCTGATCAAGCTTTTGCCGAAGGGACTTTGAATGAAGAGGGTTTTTATCAGCTCGCTGCGGTCTGTTCGGGAGGACCTGGCAAAGATATTGTTTTTGGCGCGGCGAAAATTCCGGTCAATTTTTATAGGACTTTATTTCCGAGCAGTCATCAAGAGTCCCCTCTCTCCCCTGCTTTGGAAAGAATGCTTGCAGAAGCGGGAGGCGTTGTCCAAAGCCAAGATCCGGTTGTTTTGCGCCTGGCGCAGGAAGCTTTGTATTCTGCGGCTGAGAGGGGGAGAGACGAGAAAATTGAGGCGGCTAGAAAAGAAGGGGCTGAAATCAAAGATCCTTATGAAGATTTAGAATTGGATATCTATGGAATAGTCAAAACCGCTGAGCGAAAGGCAGATTCAGTTCTTTTTCATGTGGATCAATTGTTAGACCAACTTTCTTTGGCAGAGGATGCAAAAACAAAGTCGAGAGAAGCATTTGCCCGAATGGTTCTCTATCAGGGAGTTTCATTGAATGCCGTGGAAGCATTGATTCCACAGGTTTTAAAGACGGTCGATGAAACCTTCCAGAAAATTTTTGGCGAGCGATCGCTCGCCGATTCCCGTTTTCAATCCTTGAGAGATCAATGGTTGCTTCAGCCTCTGTTTCTTCTTCCTTCTCTTCCTGCTTCGATTCCCGCTCAACTCCGAGCCCTGTTCGTGGAACAGTGGATCAATGATTGGAGACAGAAGACAATGGCGCTAGCGACTGATCTGAAGCGGATCGCCGGTTTTGCATTTCGGGGAGAAAATATCGCCGAAAGTAGAAGAAAAGAGCTTTTAAAAGATTTTATTCATGCCTCGATGAAAGAGCTGGAGCAGGTCAGAAATGATGAAAAAGCTTACGAAGAGAAAAGAAAAGCGATTGAAGAGTTTTCCAAAACGATTTCAGTTTTAGAACAGGCAAATTTTTCTCCTCGCGGAGAACCGATCGCATCGGATGAGGTTTCTGGAAAAGCAGATCATATAAAAAAGTCGATTCCGCTCCAATCTGTTGCTGCTCTGCTTCAGAAGATTGAACAGGTTCAAAAAGAATTGAGGCAAGCAAAATCTGAGACAACAACTCCGAGAGTTTCCAGACTTGCACGGGCGGGATCCGACTGGCTTGGACAACATCCAATTGCCATGATGGGAATTGTCGCGGCAATCTCGGTTGCAAAGCCGATGATTGGATTCGTTGCTCAACATTTTGGAGTTGATTTGGGGGGGGATTTTTCGCCGGGTCTAAATCCATTGCAGATATTGGCTGAGAGCGCATCGAGTCTGTTGGTTTATGGGGGGGTGAAGAGCGGCTCCGAAGGGGAAGGAGAATCGAATGGTGATGCATCTCCATTTAATGACAGTGGCTCAGATGGAAATAAAGAACGAGAAGGAGAGGGTGACGAATTATCAGACGCCATTCAGTCTCTTCTGTTTGAAAGCCGACCCGAAGAAGAGCAAGCTTTCAATGGTTCAGAAGCGAAAGGAAGGCTTGTTGCTTTAGTGCAAAAGCTTCATCAACAGTTGAGTGAGGTTGTTCCTCCCATTGACGAAAAAGATTCGGCGATTAAGCCGGAAATGATTTCCAGCTTTAAAGTCAAACGAGAAACGAATCTAGATTTTTTAATGACCGGATTTTTTAGTCTCTCCCGGGTTCAAGCATTGATTCAACAACAAGGTTTTGTAACAGCGATCGAATCAGAAGAGATGCAATCTCTTTTCTTGAGATTGATTCATGGAGTGAATGCGCTTTATCAATCGCTAGGCGTTGAAAAATTTCATCTTTATGCGGAGGTATTTTATAAGCGGTCAGAATTTGTTTGGTTAGGAATGGTTGTTGATGAGTTAAAAAAACTGGAATCCAGATTTGGAGTTCAAGCGTCCAATTTTAGAAATAGGATTTTGGCGATGCTTGACTCTGATTTTCGTTTGATTGAACTTTTTGCTCAAGCGATCGGATTGGAGATCGGCGAACAATTATTTGAACGTTTGGCGTCGGCGTTCAAAGATCGCCAACGACGATTAGAACTTCGAGAACTGATCAGCCGACAATTGAAAATGAAGTTGTGGGATCAAAACTTGAGGGAGCAAAACCTGGCGCACAGGTTGGGATTGTTGGTGATTCAAGAAAATACATCTTCCGACGTTCCTTATTTAGAGAATCGAATTTGGGAGATGATTCGTCGTGAAAGAGATTTTTCTTTGAAAGAATTGGCAGAACATCGAGGACTAGCGGAGCTTGTGGGAGAGTGTGAAATTTTTACAACTGAAAACAATCGAGAACTGTTTTTATCGCTTTTCTTTGAAGGTTGGGGAGGACGAATTTTTGCAGAATGGGATTTATCGGAGATTGCCGCGTTACTTCCTGAATGGAAAAAAGTTGCAATGGTGGTTGGTCAATTGAATGCGACTGATGAAGTTGTCCGAGAGAAACAGGATGCGGATGAAATCATTTCTTATTATCGAACCAGGCTTTTTCAGGTGGCAGCGGGCGGATATTTAAATACCGCCTATGCCCTATGTCAAAAATTTGAAGAACCAGAATGGCATTCTCATCTGAGCAAATCTGACATCGATCGGTTTATCAATCATCAATTACAAATAGAGGCAAGAGAAGTGCAACCGAGAGATGATTTTCCCCAAACAGATGTCGCAGCCGATTTAAGTGGGGCCGATCTCGCGGTCGATCCAATGATTGAAAGGATCGATCAGTTTTTAGAAAATCCATCTTATCAAATCTATCGCGATTCGGGTCGGTTTAGAATTCTTCGTCCTGCGGATACAAGAACAGTGGGTGGGGAAGTGGTTTATCCCTGTCGCTACGGTTTGGTTTTAGAGGTGAGAGATTTGGATGAGCAACATGCCGTTTTGGCTCAGCTGACTAAAAGAGCCGACTATTATCATACAACCGGAGCTGTTTCAGACTGCGTCGTTCTTGGTTCAAAAGAAAAAACTCCTTTCTTTGTTTATGTCGAAATCGTTTCTGATGAAGAGATTCGTGAAGAAGATGAAGAAAACTCTTCTTCCGAATTGGTTGATCAATTCTTGGGTGAGCTGAATTCGAATCTTGATTTCTTAGGTTTAAATCGTGATCTTGCGATTCTGATTCGTTCGAAGCTTCTTCTTTTAAATTCTTTTGATCAAAGGTTAGCGCAGCGCTTGCTGAGTGAGTCAGCTGAACTCGGATTGTATGATCGACTGGTTTATTTAAAGGATAATATTGAGAAGTTGAGAAAAGAGGAATCTTTAAAAGAGGGGTATGCAGAATTTTTGTCGAATCAATTGGTTTTTATTGCTTGGAAGCAAACAATGGATGAGGACGGGGATGAAAATGTGGCAATGCTCATCGACGAGTTTGTTTCTTTGGCAGTTGGAAAAGACTCATCACCTCCATTTATTGAAGCGCATCTTGAAAGAATTTTGGCACTCAAGGGTGATTTAGAGCAAGACTTTGCCGAAGTAGTTCTTTTTTTGAGTCGAATGTCCAATGAACAGCCAGATTATTTTCATCAGATGTTTTCAGGGCTGGCAGGTGCTTTCTTTTTAGAAATCGGTTTGGTTGAAACATTAAAATTGTTTCAGTCGGATGTTAAGCGAGTCAATCAAATATTGAATTTTTTCCGATCAATCGAGAATGATGAGTTAGCCGAGATTGAAGATCCATCCGAAGAACAAGAGGAAGTGAACCAAGAAATTCTTCAGCAGGTTTTTCATTTAGCCCATTCAGGTCAGCAGAAGATCGCTTTTGCATTGATCGCTGATTTCATGGAGAGAGGATTTCCAGCTAGCCTAAGCTTCTTAGAAGAAGTGTTAGAACAATATGTTCCTTCAGTTGAGAAAGTAACCGATCTTGCTTTCGATGACTCAAGCCAAGATGATAATGCCTTGCAACCTCTCGAAAATTTTCTTGTACAGTCATTGGGTCGCTTACCGATGGGAGCATCCTGGCGGATAATTTCTCCAACAGCTGGACGAGGTAAAGGGGAAATGATCGGTTCTTCAAGAAGCGAATATGGAGTGGTGATTTCTGTCATGGAAGAAGCTGAAAAAGATCCGATGCTCGATATCATTCAGCGTATGGCCGAAAGTTGGGAGAAAGAGCCCCTTTCAGACGATAAATATGCGATCGTTATTACCCTCGAAGGAAAAAAATATTTTGTTCTGATTCAACATTCCGATTCCGGTTCCGAATCGGGACAAGGTCCATTGGGGGGAATGAATCCTTCAAGCTCGACTCCGCCACCTGCCGGTTTTTTTGCACGAGCAGCGTTGGGTGTTTTTCGCGGGGCTTTTGAAGTTGCGTCTCCAATTGCTCAATCGCCTCTTTATCTAATGGCGGGAAAACCGCCTTCAAATGATGAATCTCCTCAAGGGGAATCGGAGATACCACGAGGGGTGGAAGTATTGATAGAAGGTGGAAGAGCGGTGGTGGGAGCGGTGGAATCAACGATTATTGGAGAGATTTCCTCAGCTTCCTCCGAACTCATTCAGCAAAATCAATCTTCTGCGGGATGGCAACCTTCTCCATTTGCTCAAGTGACCTCTGCTTCTGCATTGGCGCAGAGGATGAAGGAGATAAGAGAACGTGCCAATTTTGCAACTCCCGAAGCTCTGTATACTGAGTTGAAAAAGAGACCCGAGCTGCAATGGTTGCATTCAAATCATATTGCCCAATTAGAAAATTCAGAGGCTTCCGATACTTCTTCAGAAGCTCTTCCGTTTGAACTGCTTTCAGCGATTGCTTCTGTTTGCAGGGTGGATGTTCGGGATTTGATCTATGCTTTTAACTCCGTTCGTTACAAAGAGGTTCCCGCTGCCTCCTGGATGACACCTGATTATCCTTTATACATAAGGGATACCAATGATTTAAAACGTTTGCAGGCTTATCAGCAATCAGATCCCAAAAGAGAGTTTATAGGTTGGGCAATTTTATGTCGTTTGAAAGATCCCTCCGATTATTTTGAGTCGGATAAGGGGTTTCAAAAAAGGTTTGGGATCAGCAGTGATACGATGGGAAATCTGATTTCTCGACGAACCGCTCCCGATTATGAAACCCAATTTGAAAAACTTCCGCAGGCATTGGGAAAAAGTAAAAAAGAGATTTGCGATCTGGTCTATAAAACTTTTTATCCGAAAGAATATCCCTATCTCTCTGTTTTATTTCCGAACATTGAGATTTGGATCGAGGTTCGTCATTCCATCGGAATAGAAATGATCCGGAGTTTTCTGGATACAACGGTTTCTCCAGCGCGGCATACCGCCCATCTTACAAAGCCTGGCTGGCTGTTGTTTTATGCCTATCAACAGAGTGGCAGGGAATATTCGCTGGGTGAAAGAGTGAATAAACCCCGCCTCTCCGAATGGATTCTGGGACAGGTGGATGAAGGCAAAATCACGCGCGACAATCTGGCGACCTGGATTTGGCTCTATCGCAGAGCCGGTACGGCCGAAAGGTCGATTGAGGCGATGACGTCCGCGCACGGATTTGCGGCCGATTCTCCGCTGTACATTTTCGCCGCAAGTCTCGGAAGGGGGAGCTTAGCCGCATTGGGTGAAGCTTGTAAAGCGGCTGAGGGAGAAAGAATTCCACGAACGCAAATCGTTCATCGCAACATGTTCGCCGAACTGTTTCAAGGTGATCTTCGATGGGTGACTTTGGAAAGAGCGCAACGCATAGAACAGGGTTTCAAAAAACTTGATCCCAACAGTTCTTTTAAAGCGGATGATTTTTGGGCTGCGGTTGAAAGAGTTCGTAAGGCAAATGCAGGTGAAGGGGCTGGTGGTGCTTCTTCCGGTCATGGTCAGATCAGTTCCGGTGGAATGGGTGAGCTGACCGACGTCCTGGGAAATCCGTTTGGCCATGAAGGATTAAGAAACGATCCGCTGAATCCGAAAGCGCCAGATGATCCGGGTGTGATGTCGGTTCGGGATGCGGGAGATAGTGGTGTGTGGCCAGGGGGAGAGGCAAAACAACCGGCAAGAGCTGCTTCTCTCACCCTAGAGGGATCTGCATCTCAATCTCTCAAAGATGGTTTTATCAAGCAGCCGGAAGGGAAAAGAGCGATCTGGCTTGAAGTTTGGCGTCGTTGTTTCATTGATCATCCCGGATTTGCTGATCTTTCCAGGGTTCGACGAGAGAGTATCTATGAAGCAGAAGCCTTGGATTATTTGGATGAGGTCAATCATCCCGACTATCCTGCTCGCCCGCCAAGAAGTAGAGAATCATTGATTGCTTTGGGAAAAACCTATCTTCAGGTCTGTCAAAGTCTGCTGGCCGATGCGGGATTCGGTTTTGTTCCGAAAGAAGAAGTTGTCGAAGCGAGACCAGCTCCCCAAGAAACTGTCAGAGAAGCAGGGTAGGCTGAGATGGTGAAGGCTTCTGATCCTTCTACATCACCTCCATCCAACAGAAGGGAAAAAATACGTGCAGCAATGGAAGTCGCCAAGGCAAGGGGTAAGCTGCAAAAACCTGCTGAATGGAAACCCTCCAGATGGAATCATCATCAAACCGCTTTTCCGCTCGTGATGCAGCAAGCGCGTGGAGAGAGAGCTGTCGGAGAGGTGGTAGAAAAATTAAAGGCTCAAAAGATTGAATTGACTGAAAGAGAGCTTTTTCAACTAGAAAGTGCTCCTCCTGATATCATCAAATTTTCGCTTCTTCGGGCACTTGCCGACATTTATGAAGCGGATGTTCGGGAATTTATTTACGCTGCAAATCTCGCCCGTTTTCCCGATGCTTCTCCCGAAATCTGGATAACCCCCGCATATCCCTTATTTGTGAACGATACGAACGATCTTCGACGTCTCAGGGAATATCCAGAAAAAGCAAACGACCCGACCCGCTCACGATTGGGATGGAGAATTCTCGTCGCCCTGAAAGATCCTGCCGGCTATTTGTCAAGTTATGATGCTGCAGCAGCTCGATATGGAATCAGTGTGGCGGTGCTGGTTACCCTGACATCCAATAAAGGAAATCCTCCCACTCGTGAAACTGCAAAAAAATTGGAAACACTTTTGGCCCTAAAGCCAATCGAGGTTGGCCGACTTGTTTATGAGGTTTTTTATCCCGAGTATCATCGATTCATCCAGAAACTTTTTCCGGATGTCGCGGTTTGGATCGAGCCTGATCACCAAGTTGGGGTAAGAATGATCGAGAGTTTCATCGATCCGGCTCATCGGAACGATCTGGATCATCGGGCCCATTTGGAAAGAGTGAAGAAACATCCCGGTTATCTTTTGTTCGCCGCTTATCAAAAATCAGGAAAACCGTTTGAGGTGAAGGAGACTATTGGAGGTAATGTTCTCGGAGAATGGATCAGAGGCGAGGTTGCTTCAGAAAAAGGTGTTCCCAAAATTACTGAGGCTCAAATCTGTTACTGGATTGCACTTTATCAGCGAGCAGGGGTGACGGGTGAACAGATGCGGGAAATGTTTGCTTTGCATGGTTTTGATGTCGAAAGTCCGTTTTTCATTCTTGCTCAAGCGTTGGCTCAAACGGAATTGAGACAGCTTCATCATTCCATTCGACTTGCTGCCTCTCTTCTGGAGGTATTGTCAAAAGGGGAAATCCCCGAGGTCACCGAACAGCAGATCCGGCAGATTGGCGATTCATTGAAGCCGTACGGTCTTACTCTGGATGTTCGTGCGATTTATGAAATGATTAGAAAAGCGAGAGAAGCAGAGAGGGGAGTAAGAAGAATTCCAAGAGCCAAAAAGATTTCACCCGCTGAACAAACCTCCTGGCAACCCTCGAAGTGGGCGAGAGAAACCCCTTTTACATTGATGCTCGAGCAGTCACGTAACCGGTTGGATAAAAGTATTGAAACAGTGGTTGCGGAATTGAAAAAAGAGGGAGTGGAAATCACCGAAGAGGAGTTAAAAAAACTTGAAGCGAAAATTCCTGATGTTCTTGAATTTTCGCTCATTCAGGCCCTCGCGAAGATTTATCAGGTTGAACTACGGGATTTTATTTATGGAGTGAATCGTCACCGATATCCTGAAGTTTCAGAGGCAGTCTGGATTGTGGCGCGAGGCCCGCTTTTTATCGGAAGCAGAAGGGATTGCGTTCGTCTTGAAACCGAATATCAACTCGATCCTGAACGAAAAAAAATAAAATGGCTTGTTTTGCTTCGAATGAAAGATCCGGTCGATTATTGTTCTTCCGAAGAAGAACTCGCAGCAAAAGGGGGAATGGGAAGAGGGCAGATCATGGATCTTATCGCCGGAAGAATTCCGCCGGCGAGAAAAAGTCAGCTCGAAAATCTTCCCAAATTATTGGGAGTGTCAGCTGATGAAGTGGTTCGCGCGATTGATTCCACTTTTTATCCCGAACGATCCAAAGAATTAGAGAGATTGTTTCCTGGAGTCGCCGTCTATATCGAAGTTGATCATGGAATGGGGATCAAAATTCTTGATTACTTTGCAAAACATTCGGATCCGAAACATGCTGCTGGTTATCTTTTATATCTTGCCTGTCAGAGATCGAAAAATTGGGATCTCCTTCCGAAAACGGTAAAACACAAAACGATGCCAGCCTGGATCATGAACGACGCGAATCAACTTTCGCTCACCCGGGAAACGGCAGTTGATTGGATTCGTCTATGGCAGCTCGCGGGAGCCGAAGATTCGGAAATTCGGGCAATGCTCCAGCATCATCAGATATATCAAGGGGAAGCGGTTTTTATCCTCTGGCAAGCGATGGCGCGTGCTGAAGCGATCGGAATGAATCCTCTTTCCACGCAGGCAGCTGTTTCAAAAGTAACCCTCGTAAAATTTTTGTCGGACGGGGATGCCGCGAATATTGATGACCGGTTTATCCGCAAACTTGAGCTCTTTTTCAAATTACAACAAATCGATTTTGATTCTTTCGCCTTTTTGCAGGGGATTCTCGACAGCTATCAAACCGGTCAGACAGAATTGGATGAAGCTTCTCTGGTACGATACATCCGCCTTTGCCGAATTGCTGGCAGGAGAGAAGAAGAGGTCAGACAATTTTTGAAAGATCAGGGAAGATATCATGGAGAAGCCTCTCTGATACTCGCTCAGGCGATGGCATCTTTCGAAATGCCTGAGGGAGAAGAGCCGATCAGTCTTCAATATTTTATCCGAAAGCGAGTTTTGGCGGACAAAGAATGCCGAGACTTGAGAACGTTGTTATTTACGGGAGAAAGCGGAGAGGTACGAAAAGATGCCGTTCAAAAATTGGCTGTCTATTTTGGTGAGCAGGGGATTACGTTTGATTTCGATGCGTTCTGGAGTCTAATTGAAGTGACTCGCAAACAAGCTATGGACGAAGGCTCTGGTAGTGCGACTTCTGGGCATACTCAGAGCAGCTCTGGAGGCATGGGAGAACTTGGAGATGTGTCGGGAGCCTCTGTCCAATCTGGATCGACTCCATCCGGTTTGTTGCATGAACTTCGTGCAAGATTGGGCCGAAAAGAACAAAAGGAGTTGAGTTGGAGCGAATTGTCTCGACGGTTGGCAAATGGCAAAAGCCCCGAGGAGTACCTCTCTACTCGTCTGAGAGGTGAAACAAAAATGCAGGCAGGCAATTTGTCAGAATGGATCTGGATCTACCGACAGTTGGGTGCCTCTCGGGAAGAGATTGAAAGAGTGGTGATGGCTCAAGGGTTCTCCATTGAAAGCCCGCTTTTCATTCTTGCCTGGGCGATGGAAAAAAGGAGTCAGTCTGAATTTGCAAGAGAGCTGGAAATCAACCGCACGACTTTGCTTGAAGCGATTCGGGAAGAAAATCCTGTTGTGAGTACAGATACGATTGACAAGTTTAAGGCGGTTTTGGGTGAAGATTTTGATTCAGACAGGTTTATGGCAGCGGTTCGTAAAAAAGGGAGAGTGATCGAGAAGCCGGCAAGATCTGTCCGGGCACTCTCCCTGGTTGATCAATACCTTCCCATCCTCTTTCCGGGAATAGAGGTTAAAACAACCCTGCAACGTAAAACCTTTGAGGAAATCATTGAAAGTTTTATTGATCCGACTCACAGAGAAGATCCGACTCATCCAGCCCATTTGGAGAGAGCCAGAAAACATCCAGGATATCTCCTGTTTTTGGCTTTTCAAAGAAGCCGCGAGCAGTTTGCTGATTCTGAGCAGTTCAAGGCCAAGAAACACAAATTACGGGAATGGATGATCGGGTCGGTTGCTGTCAATGCCGAAGGTTTTCCGATCATTTCTGTCGAGGATCTTCCCTATTGGCTTTTCCTCTATCGCCGTTTCGGAGCAACCGAGGAGGAAATTCGGGAGATGGTTGCTGTTCATCAGCTTCCTGTCGGGAGCCCGATGTTCGTTTTGGCGGATGGATTGGCGAAGGTAGATTTAAGCAGACTCGGGTATTGTTTGAGAAGTGCCTATGCAGATCCAACGATCCGTTTGATGAGGGATGGACAAACGAACAAAATCAGTCGACAGGCAGTGGATGATTTGGCGACGCGTTTTGGCGGGGAGTATGGAGCCCAAATAGACGCTTCTCGTCTGTATCAATCAATTCAAACGGCAGGGGGCGGCGCTTCTTCCAGTGGCCTTCGTATTACTTCTGCTGTTCCATTCTTTAATCCCAATAGTGATGAACCAGGTGCTTTGGGTGATAGCGCGTACGGGAATTGGGAGCCTGAATATCCAGGTCAAAAACCTCCAGGTTTGTTTGCCAGAAACATGAATCCAACAGCAGGGGCGGGAGTAGCGAGATCATCTGGTTCCCAAGAGAAGGCAAGCAATCAAGCCCGTTCGCTGATATCTGCAGTGAGAGAAAGTACGGCAAATCATTGGATTGAATTTCAAAAATCCCCTGAAGATTATGCACCGATTTGGCTGGATCTTATTCCATCGGTATTGACGAAATTGGCAGCGTTGAAAAATCTTTCAGATCTTACCTCTGAAGAAACAAGAACGCTGAACGCGCTCCTCTCATTGTTCCAATCCTTATCTGATTTATTGGGCAACTATTCCTCGTCGCGTCGTAAGCACGATCTGTTTAGACAGATTGGGCAGATTGAAGAGCAGATCGGTCTTCTGGATTATCACCACAAAACTTTTCATGAATATCTTGTTTTTCTTTGGCAAGTGAGACCTCTTACTCCCCATTCCATCGAAACGATTGCCGTCCGGCAGGCGGGTGCCCTCCGAGCTTCTATTGAATGGGGATTGGCGATGGATGGTGTTCGAAGTAGTGAGAATCGATGGGCGTTGAGATTATTGGAAGAATCCAAACGAA
>CAZSRQ010000068.1:0-12372 GCA_964609335.1 uncultured Pseudomonadota bacterium | reverse complement strand
AAGGTAAAACATTTCGAATTAAAACCCGGAAATTTTTCAGGAAAAAAATTATTGAAAGATGCGAGAAAAAATCTTGATCTTTTTGTGAATAAGTTAGAGAACAGCTCTGTTGTTTCGTTGGCTAAAAATAGAGCCGAAAATACCCGAGACGGAATTCTCTCTTTGTTGAGCATTCCTTCTCAATCTGAAGTTGTAAAGCTTGAAAGAAAAATCAGCACGCTAGAGAAGAAAATCCATACTCTTTCAAGTAAGGCAGCTTAAGATCCTAACCATAGGCTTACCTCCCTCGAAAAAGGGCTTGCTCTGTAAAAAGGGCGGCCCTTTTTTATTTTGGGAATACCCAAAAAAATCGATCTGTGCTCTTGCCTGCCCCCTCTCACTTGGGCTAGGGGTCGAGTCTATGGCTTTACCCAAAGCAATCATTATTTTGTCTGGAGGGCTCGATTCCACCGTTAGCTTTTATGAAGCTCTTAAAAGCTATGAGGTTGTTCTGGCGTTAACCTTTGATTACGGACAACGGGCATTCCAAAAAGAAAAACGGGCGGCATTACAAATCTGCGAAAAAGAGAAAATTTCACACAAAATCATTTCAATTCCGTGGCTTTCCGAGTTGGGAAATTCGGCTTTAAATCGAAAAAATATTGAGCTTCCACGTCTTGAAGAATCGAATTTGTCCAATCTTGAAAAAACACGGATTTCCGCTCGGGCAGTCTGGATTCCGAACCGAAATGGGCTTTTTCTGAATATTGCCGCCTGTTACGCAGAAGATTTAAAGACTGAAATCATTTTGACCGGTTTTAACCAGGAGGAGGCGACCACTTTTCCTGATAATAGCGCCGAATTTGTCGAAGCGATGAATCAGAGTCTTTTTTATTCCACTTCCAATCATTCTCGGGTTCGCTCCCTCACGCTCTCGATGAACAAAGAGCAGATTGTCAAACGAGGGTTAGAGCTTCAAATCCCTTTTGAATGGATCTGGGGTTGTTATGAGGGAGATGAAAAAATGTGTGGAGTTTGCGAGTCTTGTCTTCGATTAAAGAGGGGATTCCAAAAAAATGAGGTTTTAGAAAGGTTCAAAAATTTATTTTTGAATTAAAAGATGATTTCTCTTCAAACCAAATTTGTTGAAAAAGAAATTTCTTATACTGGAGCCGAGCTCCGTTCTCATTTTATCTATGATCAGTTTGATATTTTGGGGGATGCGGCGGTGGCTTTTATCGGGAGCTCCAAAGTGGATCTGAGTCAGATGGTTGATCTGGAAGATGTAAAACAGAAAAAACCGATCTACTCTGAAAAGATGGTTCATTTTTTAATGGAGCATTTTGAAACGAATCTGAGACAGATGGTTTTCTGCCAAAGAATCTTGATTGGTTTGATGTTTGAAGAACTTTTGAAAAGAACTGGAAAATTGTCTTTGCGTCGCGCAGGCGATGATCTTTTTGATAACGAGGCGAAACTGACTGTTTCCATTGCAACGGTCACGCCGATATCGAGTGTGATTCATGCCGGGATCAACATTTCATCGAGAGATACTCCGGTTTTGACAAAAGGGTTGGAGGATTATTCGATCGATCCAAAAAAGTTTGCCGAAACAATTTTACAGAATTATCAGAACGAAATTGAATCGATCCAAAAAGCGGTTCGCAAAGTAAGAGGCGTTTTATGAGTTTAAAATCAGCAAGGCTCGTTGAAATTTTTTCATCGATTCAGGGAGAAGGAATTTATCTCGGAGAAAAGCAGACCTTTGTCCGTTTTCAGGGATGTGCTCTCCGATGTCGTTGGTGTGATACGACGGAAAGTTTTACATTAAAATCGGCTTATAAGGTTGAAAAGTTTTCTTTCAGCAACGAATGGGAAAAACATTCAAATCCTGTATCGGCACAACAGCTCGAAGGTTGGCTGGAGCATTTCTCCAATTCGCGAGTCAGTTTGACTGGGGGAGAACCGCTCGAACAGGTGGAGTTTTTAGAATCGTGGCTCCCTTCGCTGCGTCACCGATATAGTTTTCTTTTGGAGACGAATGGGGTTTTGCCCCAAAATCTGAATCGAATTATTTCCTTTGTGGATGTGGTCAGTATGGATATTAAACTTCCAAGCTCGACCAGAACCGGTGTTTATTGGAATGAACATGAAAATTTTTTAAAAATCGCCCAAGGTGCAAAAGAGTGTTATGTGAAAATAGTCATCACGAGTGATACCCAAGAGAGTGAGTTGAATCATGCGATTCAGATGGTTCGTTCTGTCAATGAAGAGATTCCGGTGATTTTACAGCCGGCAAGTTTTACAAGATTTTTCAGGAAAGTTCCCAAAATTAGGCAGATCAATCTGTTTGCGGATCAGGCGAAGCAGTGGTTGAAAACGGTGAGAGTGATTCCGCAAACGCACAAAATATTGGGGGTTCAATAGAGTGTTCCCAAAAGAAAGCTCCAAGATTAAAATGTTCTGTCTCTTGAAACCGGGGAAGGAGAGGGAAAAATTTCCAATCATCCTCAAAAACAGAGGGCACTTATGACAAACCCAAAAAAGTTGAAAATCTTCTTTTTTGCCAGTTTCATTTTTCTTCTGATCCCTTTTACGATTGCGGCCGACTGGAAACAGACATCCAGTGAAGTGGTGGTCGACGATTTTTCAAAGGTAAAATCGGTGGGTGATTTTCCGATCTGGTGGAAAACCTATCCCTTTCAATCCGGAAAAGTAAAACAGGTCTACAAAATTGCCGAAGAAAAAGGGGTTCGTTATATTCATGCGGTGGATGATCAGGAGATTTCCCTCCCCATCTATAAAGATATTTCCTGGTCGTTGAAAGAATATCCAGTCGTCAAATGGAGATGGAGAGCTCTCGATCTCCCTGTCGGCGCACGGGAAGATAGTCGGGCCACGAACGACAGCGCTTGTGGAGTTTATGTGATTTTTGGATCGATGAGTAATGGTTCGGTTTTGAAATATGTCTGGAGTTCTACTTTGCCGGTGGGCCATGTCTGGGAAAAAGAACCGGGGAAATTTTATGTAACGGTTTTGGCTTCGGGAAAGAAATCGTTGAACAAATGGCAGACTATTACGGTGAATGCCTACGAAGATTATAAAAAATATTTCAAGAAAGAACCTTCGAAAAATCCCTCGGGAATCGGCATTCTAACCGATGGAAATGCAATGCATTCCAAAGCGGCTTGTGACTATGGGGATTTTTCTCTTTCCAAAAATCCTTAAAGACATCTTTCTGAAATTTTATGGCAGACCGATTCTACAATATTGCGATGGATTGCATTGATCGTCCTGCAAATACAGAATCCTCCGCAAATAAAACGGCGCTTCTCTTTGTCTCTCAATCGGAAAATGAAAAACGATTTTCAACCCACCCTTTTTCGTTTCAGCAATTAAAAGAAAAAACGGCGCAGCTTGCAAATGCTCTCCAGCCGATTATTTCCAATGCGAATGAACGACTAGTCATTCGCTTGCCAAACTCTCCCGAATTTCCAATCGCTTTTATCGGAGCGATCAAGGCGGGGATGATTCCAATTCCGACTTCTCCACTTTTTACTTACAAAGAATTGAAATTTATCTTGGAAGATAGTGAAGCTTCCGTTTTGGTGACGACGAGTAAGCTTCTCCCACCAGATTTGTCCGTCGATCCGTTTCCGTTTCTCAAAAGAATTATTTTAGTTTCTTCTCCTGTCATTCCTGCGGAGGCAGGAATCCCCCTGGAACAATTTACCACTTCCACGCGAAGTACCAATCAAGGGATCAAGGGGGATTCCTGCCTCCGCAGGAATGACAGAGTGATCTACTGGGAAGAAATGAGCTCCTGCTCCTCCGATTTCGAGGTTGAGCCTACTTTGGCGGGCAGTCCCGCTTATTGGCTTTATACCAGTGGAACCGAAGGAAAACCGAAAGGGGTAATCCATTCGCATCAAAGTATTGCGGCTCATGATCTTCGGATTCAGTATTGGCAAGCTCTTCGCGAGGATGAGAATGAAGTGGTTTTCAACACCAGTTCTCTCAACTGGAGTTATGCTTTAACGGCCGGAATGCTCGATCTCTGGCGACATCATCAAACCGCACTGATTTATGCCGGGGCCTTGAATGCTGAAGCTGTTTCCCAAGTGGTGAAAGAAAATGCCGTGACTCTTTTCATGAGTGTTCCGGCGATTTATCGCCGATTGACCGAGTTTTTAAAACCGGAAGATGATTTTTTCTCGAAAGTAAAAACCGCTCTTTCGGCGGGAGAAAAGCTTTCCCTGAAAATAAAAACCGATTTTGAAAGATTGACCCAAATCCGGATTCGGGAAGGGCTCGGAATGACCGAACAGAGTGTTTATCTGGTTCAGCGGTCTGGCGAGTTTTCTCCACCCGAATCTTGTGGTAAACCGCTCGACGATAAAACAAAAATCCTCCGGGAAGATTTAACAGAAGCGGATCCCCAGGAAGTCGGAATGATCGCAACCGATCGATCCTCAACCGGTTTGATGCTCGGCTATTATCGTTGTCCCGAAGAAGAGAAAAAGGTTTTTCAAAACGAATGGTTTTTAAGCGGCGATTTTGCCTACCGGGATGATCAAAACAACTATTTTTTTGTCGGCAGAAAAGACGATCTGATCACTGCGGGAGGATTTCGAATTTCTCCACTTGAAGTCGAGTCTGTCTTGAATTTGATTCCTTCGGTGCTTGAATCTGCCGTAGTTGGAGAGGAGGTTGAATCGGGTAAAACAATTGTAGTTGCATTTGTTGTTTTAAAAAGAGAGTATCTTTCCGATCTTTTGATCCACGAAAAGATTTTAAAAGAGGCAGAAAAAAAACTCGCAAAATATAAAGTGCCAAGAAAAATCATTTTGGCAAACGAACTTCCCAAAACCTCTCAGGGGAAGTTGAAAAGAAAAGAACTTTTAAAATATCTTGATTAATTTATGGCTATTTTACTTCGAACCGTTGGTCTTCTCTGGATTTTAATCTCTTTAAGACCGATTTATAAAATTATTCATCGAACTTTTAGCTTAAGCCCAGAGCCTTGGTTTAACGCCATGGACGCACTTCACATTTTTGCGTTGATTGGCGGAATCGGTTTATTGCTTTTAAAAGAATGGGGTCGATGGGTTTTGCTGATTACTCTGATCGGGTTTTTTATTATCCGGGTTTTCCCCTATTTTACCAATTTTAC
The DNA here is from genome assembly GCA_964609335.1 of uncultured Pseudomonadota bacterium. Taxonomy (GTDB): domain Bacteria; phylum UBA10199; class UBA10199; order JADFYH01; family JADFYH01; genus CAZSRQ01. The sequence continues at coordinate 7,220 of CAZSRQ010000068.1, read as the reverse complement.
TTTCAGTCATTTTGTTTTGAGACAGTTTGTTTTTTACCTCATTTTTATTGTTCTGCTTTTGATTCCGCATAGCAAGTCTGTGACGAAGAAGTAATAGAGAGATTGACTCATGATTCAGGTGTTACAGATCAGGGAGAAAGGGGCATCGAAAAATCTTGTTTTTGTTTTTTCTGTTTTGTTTCTTTTTTTATCTTCTTGTCATCGATCTGAATCCCCTCATAAACCGGTTGAAAGTGAAACAGGTTCCACCTCTCAAAGTTTGCCTGCGCTCAAACCTCCGACTATTCAGACAAGTCAGACGGCTGAAACAATTCAGACTGTCGTTTCGCCTCAAACTCGACCTGAGAAAGTGCAACCGAATCTGGAACCTCCCAAACCTGAAGCAAAAAATCCCTGGCCTCCTGAAGGACCCTATTGTCGCCAATTTGTCGACTGCTGCGAAGAGGCTCAAAAAATTCGTGGCAAGGCTTCGATGCTCTGTTTGTCGATCGCTTCCAGAGAACCGCTCGATTGCCAAAAAGGGTTGCAAGAAGTTGCCGATTTCATCAAAAATTTAAAACTTCCTCTTCCACGTTACTGTGAATAAAAATAAATTTTCAGTAGTCCCCTTGAAATCTTTTGAAATGTAGTGCTACCTCTCTTTTATGGAACCAAAAGAGATTGTGATCAAAGGGGCGCGTCAGCATAATTTAAAAAATATCGATGTTCGAATTCCACGCAATCAACTCGTCGTGATTACCGGTTTATCCGGTTCAGGAAAATCTTCGCTCGCCTTTGATACGATTTATGCCGAAGGGCAGCGTCGTTATGTGGAGTCGCTTTCCGCCTATGCGCGACAATTTCTTGAGCAGATGGGAAAGCCGGATGTCGATACGATTGAAGGACTTTCTCCCGCCATTTCGATTGAACAAAAAACGACCAGTAAAAATCCCCGCTCTACCGTTGGAACGGTTACTGAGATTTATGATTATCTGAGATTGCTCTTTGCGAGAGTCGGTCATCCCTACTGTTATCAATGCGGAAAAGAAATTAAGGCTCAAACTGTCAATCAAATGATTGAGCAGATCTTGAAACTTCCGATTGGAATAAAAATCAATCTTCTCGCGCCGATCATCCGCGGACGAAAAGGGGAATACACCAAAGAGTTGCAGAAATTGAAAACCGAGGGATTTGTCCGGGTGAAAGTCGATGGAAAAATTTATGAATTAGGCGAAGAGATCAAGATTGATAAGAAGAAAAAACATGACATCGATCTGTTTGTCGATCGATTAGTGATCAAAGAAGATCTGCGAATGAGATTGGCAGACTCTTTGGAAACCGCTTTAAAGAAGGGAGAGGGGATTGCAAAGGTCGAGACGGTTGAAAGTTCTGCCAAAGAAAAGAATAAAGAATTTCTTTTCTCCTCCAACTTTGCCTGTATCGATTGCGGAATCAGTTATCCTGAAATTTCTCCGAGGCTTTTTTCTTTCAACAATCCTTTCGGAGCTTGCCCTGAATGTGGCGGGCTTGGAAACAAGATGTATTTTGATCCGGAGCTGATTGTTCCCAATCCTGATCTTTCGATTGAAGAAGGGGCGATTGCTCCCTGGTTTTCGAAATCGGCGAGTTATTATCCGGCGCTTCTCCAATCTTTGGCGAAACATTACAAATTTAAACTTGATATTCCTTTCAAAAAAATCCCTAAAAATATTCAGAAAATCATTTTTGATGGATCGGAAGAAGAAATCCCGATCCTCTATCAAAAAGAAGGACGGGAATACCGCTATAAAACAGTCTTTGAAGGGGTGGTGACCAATCTTTCCCGGCGGTACAAAGAAACAGAAAGCGAATGGATGCGAGAAGAGCTTTCCCGTTACATGAATTTTCAACCTTGCCCGACCTGTCACGGCTCGCGTCTAAAAAAAGAAGCAACTTCTATCAAGATTGGCCAAAAAAATATTCAGGAGATTAGTCAGCTTTCCGTGAAAGATTGTTTGCACTGGTTTGATCAACTTCAATTAAGTGAAAAAGAGATGGAAATTGCGACCAGAATTGTCAAAGAGATCCGAGAACGATTGAGTTTTCTCTCGAACGTTGGGCTCAATTATTTGGCACTGGATCGGACGAGCGGAACTCTTTCCGGGGGAGAAGGGCAGCGAATTCGTTTGGCAACGCAGATTGGATCGAGTTTGGTGGGGGTTCTTTACATTCTCGATGAACCTTCGATTGGACTTCACCAGCGAGACAATTCCAAACTGCTTGCGACTTTGAAACGGCTTCGAGATCTTGGAAATACAGTTCTTGTCGTGGAGCATGATGATGAAACGATTCTCGAATCCGATTATGTGATTGATATGGGGCCGGGAGCTGGAGTGCATGGGGGAGAGGTGGTTGCAGAAGGAACTCCGAGCCAAATCCTGAAAAATCCAAAATCGTTAACTGGACAATATCTTTCCGGAGAAAAATCGATTGAAATCCCTTCCAACCGAAAAAGAAAAAAAGGGGAGTTGATTTTCAAAGGTTGTCAGGAAAACAATTTGAAAAATGTCGAGGCAAGAATTCCGTTGGGGGTTTTTGTTTGTGTGACTGGTGTTTCAGGATCGGGAAAATCGACTTTGATCAACGACACCGTTTATAAGGCATTGGCCCAAAAAATTTACAAATCCCGTGAACAACCAGGGAAGTTTGATAAAATCCTCGGAGTGGATCAAATCGATAAAGTGATTAATATTGATCAATCGCCGATTGGAAGAACTCCAAGGTCCAACCCGGCGACTTATACCGGTCTGTTTACTCCGATTCGCGATTTGTTTGCCTCTCTCCCAGAGGCTAAGATGCGAGGTTATAAGGCTGGGAGATTTTCTTTCAATGTGCGGGGTGGGCGCTGCGAGGTTTGTGAGGGGGATGGAATCATCAAGATTGAGATGCATTTTTTACCGGACTTATATGTGGAGTGTGAAGAGTGCCGAGGATTGCGTTATAATCCCGAAACACTCGAAATCAAATACAAGGGATATTCGATCGCCGATTTTTTGAAAATGAAGGTTGAACAGGCGGCAGAGGTTTTGATTAATCATCCTTCGATCCATCAAAAACTGAAAACGTTGATTGAAGTTGGTTTGAGTTATGTCGAGTTGGGGCAGGCGGCAACCACTTTATCCGGCGGAGAAGCGCAAAGAATCAAGCTGGCGAGAGAGCTTTCGAAACGATCGACCGGGAAAACGATCTATATTCTTGACGAACCGACGACCGGTCTTCATTTTGCCGACATCCAAAAACTGCTCGATGTGTTGCATCGTTTTGTCGAGGCTGGAAATACCGTCGTTGTTATTGAACATAATCTCGATGTGATTAAAACGGCGGATCACCTGATTGACCTCGGCCCCGAAGGGGGAGATGAAGGGGGAGAAATTATCGCCCAAGGAACGCCAGAAGAAGTTGCTTCCAATTCCCGTTCGTATACTGGAGAATATTTGAAAAGAGTTTTGAAGATGGCATCGTTGCAGGGAAACGTAGTTCGTCGAAATGGTTAGGGGTTGGGAGTTTGGAGTTGGGGGAAAATTGTTTTTATATACCCATAACTCCTAACCCATAACTCCTAACCGTTTTTAACATGGGTAATGATAAAAGTGTGATCATGGAGCAGCTTCATTTTTTTGAAGAGTTGATTCCCCAAATCGATGCGATTTATGGGCGACTTGCCCTTTGTCTGAAAAAGATGAGTCCCATTTTAAGGAAACGAAATTTTAATACCGATGATCAGGCGCGTCTGAAAGACTTTTTACATTCAGTCCATCATGAACTGGAAGATTATGATCAGCTGATTCGGCGCGGCGAAGGGCAGAGGGATTTCATCCGGAGCGAGATCCTGAGATTGAAAAGCCAGACTCCCAATGGCGAAGAAGATTATACCGTTGCAGAAGGGGAACTCTGGTCCCTTGAGCAAAGTTTGTTGGTTCGGGAAAAAGGATTGCTTCATCTGAATGAACTGGTCCAATTGTTGGATAGTGTGTATCGCGTGGGAGAAATGACGGAATTTGACGAAAGATTGCTGACAGAAATCGTGGTAGATCTCAAAAATCTTGCGGGGTGAGAGAAATTTAATTTTTAAATAATAGATTATGGAACAAATTCTCACCACTTTACTCAACGAAGTAAACCGAGCGTTAGAAGAGACCAATGAGATTTATATTGAGTTGATTGACCATTTGAAAAGTCTCGATCCTTATCTCAATTTTTCATCCGGCCCAACACTTCACTCCGAACTGGCAAAAAAAGTATTAAACGTTTTCAAGGAAGATTTGAAAGCATATCTGTCAGAAGTCGAACATCTTGTTTTGGCGTATCAGGATCTTGCTGCTGAGTTGCAGTCTACTTTGAGCGATCGAACTTCCCAAGATCCTTTGGTACAACAGTTAGAGAGGCAAGGGAATTTGTTAATCCAGACGATTCAAGCAAGACAAGAAAGCGCAAAAGTTTTTATCGATCTCGGAACGCTTTTCGACCAGATTTCTGTCCAGCAAAAATTAAATCCTGCACAAGCGAAAAAGATTGAAGATTTGGTGTTTAGGTTGCAGGTATTAGGATAAATTATGTTTCCCATTCTATTTAAAATTCCAATTTTTGGTGGGCTCAGCCTCCATACCTACGGCTTACTGGTTGCGCTCGGTTTTCTCTCCGGCATTTTGTGGGTCGGTTATGAATCCAGACGATTGAATCAGCCGACCGAAAAGCTGATGGATCTCTGCTTTTACATCATCATTTCCGCGAGGATCGGTTCGAGAGTTTACTATATGCTCTTTGAACAACCGGATTTTTGGGATCATCCCCTCGACTTTTTCAAAATCTGGGAAGGGGGGCTTGTTTTTTATGGCGGACTCATCGCGGCAGTCTTGGTTTCGATCTGGTATTTCAGAAAACATCATCTCGATTTCTGGAAAATCGCCGATATTTTTATTCCGGGAGTTGCTTTGGGACATGCCTTTGGAAGGCTCGGCTGTTTTTCGGCCGGCTGCTGTTATGGAAAAGCGGTTTCCGAAAGTTTTCATTGGGGGGTGATTTTTCCTTCCTCTACTGAAAGTATTGCTCCGGTCGGAATTTCAGTCTATCCGACGCAGCTTTTTGAGTCGGGTGCCGAATTTATCATTTTCTTTGTTTTATTCAGTCTTCGAAAGCAGAAAAAATTTGACGGACAAATTCTCGTCTTGTATCTAGTTTTATATTCCATTGCACGTTTTTCGATCGATTTTTTACGCGGAGACACTGAACGTTATCTCGGGTTCACGAGCGCTCAATACATCAGCATGGTTCTATTTTCATTGGGAATTATTTTCTGGATCGTCCGATCCAAAAAAGGGAGGATCTATGTTTCCAAAACAGTCTAAAATGTTCGTCGTTTTTTCCCTGCTGTTTTTGCTGTTTGCAATAGCAAGTTGCGGAAAACCGAGACTTTTCGGAAAAGAGATGGAGGTTCATCCGATCATAAAAACTTTTCCAATGGAATCGAAGCGGGCGCTCAAGTCTGCCAAAGAAGCGCTTGCTTTTAACGGGTATAATATTCAGCGTGAAGATGAGGATCAGGGAATGTTAGAGACCCATTGGCAGGCGACCAGTAGCGACTCTCATTATGTAAAGTTTTTTGATCGGCAAGATCGGGGGACGGTCGGTGCGTATCACAAGCTGATTGTAAAAGTGATTCCACACGGGGCCAACTCCAAGATTGAAATCTATTCACTTTCAAAAAGTTTTATTGCGAATCTCCAGTCTACCGGCATTGAAGAAGAGAAGGTGTTGGCGAAAATCACCGATTTTACCCGAAAAGAAAATATTGAAGTAACGAATGTGGGGGTTCAATAGCTATCGTTCTCTCGTGCGAATCGGCTATTGGACCGACAGTTTTCCCGAATGAAAGGATGAGCTGATTAGACAAAAAGGCGGATAAGACTCAGCAGCGTGGCAGAGACAATCGGAATCACAAAGTTGTCATCCAATCGAAACGATAACCATTCAGAAACCATTCCACTCATTCCCCCCAGAAAAGCAAAGAGAATTAAAGATCCTGAAAAACTCGGATCCCAAATCGGATAAAGAAAAGAAATACAAAAGCCTGCAATGAAAAAAGCGGCACTCCCCTCGATACTATAACGCCTCCAGATTTTGTGTTTTCCAAAATGGACTCCAATAATAGATGCGAAAGTATCCCCCAATCCCAAAAACAAAATGGAGAGGATGGCGATCCCTTTCGGAAAGATAAGACAAACGAGAAAGGTGGAAAGGGCGAAAAAAGTCATCGAGTTGATTTTTGAAACCTCTTCTTTGCGCATGACTTTTTGCAAAACTTTGACGGCATAACCGTTGATTTTCGGGGAAAGAAGTCTCGAAATATCGGCAACGGTCAAACTAAGGGTCAGTAATCCGAACACAATGAGTTTGGAGGTTAAAGAGGTTGGAATGAAGAGGTAAATGGCGACGATCGAAAGTGCAGCAAAAGTATGCCAGGCTTTTCTTGCCCACTGAACCTTTTTTAATTCGCCGAGTGACTCGAAGTGATCGATGAAGATTGCCTCAGCGACCTGACTCAGTGTGTCTTTGAGATTGATGTTTTTGACATCATTTTTTAACTGCTTCGCTTTTTCTGAGAGATTAAAAACAAAAGCCTGCCACTCTTCTTCTGTTTTATTATCCCAACGAAGCGAGATGGTTTCAGCAAACTGGTCGATTTGACAGGTGATTTTTTCAAGTTTTAATTTCAAAGAGGGGTGATTGTCTGCATAGCGTTGCGCCAATGCTTTTAGATGATTTAATTCTTTTCTCAATTTTTTCTGGATTGAAACCAGTTGTGCCGAGGTTTTTTCGAATTTATGGGAATGTTTTGACCGGATTTGCGAGTAAAGGGTTTGGGTGGAGTGATGAAGTTGATCGAGAATCTGGACAAGACGATTTTGCCGGACACAGAATTTGATTAAAATGTTCGCCTCTGTTGCCATAAACTCGCAGCTTATTTGAAGAGATGAAACCTTGTCTAGCAAGAAGTGATAAAAGGTTATTTTTTGATCAAATTCAGAAGTTCTTTTGCATTTTGAACTGCATATCCTTCCGCCTCATTCGCAAAATAGACAAACAAATCGGCATAATCTGGAATCATTTTATCAATTTTTTTACTTAAATCTTTTATAAGATATTTATGATTCTTTATTGGTTAGATCTACTTTCTTTCCTTCAAGATAAAAGTCATATTTTTC
>CAZSRQ010000067.1:7558-12406 GCA_964609335.1 uncultured Pseudomonadota bacterium | reverse complement strand
CTTTGATCACGACTGGATGAGATAGAGTCGCAAGCAGGACTGAAAACAAAAAAATGAAAAAAAATTTCCCCCTTTGAAAAAGGGGGATTAAAGGGGATTTAGGACTAGAGTTTGTCATAAAATTAAAATCTACAGGCTCACTAAAACCATTGCACTAAATCCCCCCAACCCCCTTTTTCAAAGGGGGAGTATTTAAAAAGAAAGAATCTGTTTCAAAATCTTCTTTTCCAAATTTTGCATCATCTTCGCCTCTCTCCCGCTTTTTTCATGATCATAGCCAAGTAAATGTAATACGCCATGAACGATCAAAAAACAAAGCTCTTCGTGAAAGGTTTTTTGGTACTCTTTTGCCTGTCTTCGGGTCGTCGGGAGAGAGATGACCAGATCGCCCAAAAAGAGATTGCCTTTTCTCGCTTCTTTCGCTTCGTAAAGCGGAAAAGAGAGAACATCGGTCGGTTTATCTTTTTTTCTGAATTTTTTGTTTAGTTTTTGAATCGCCCGATCTCCCACAAAACTGACATCGATATCCACATTCGAAACCGAAAGAATTTCAAAAATCTGAAAAATGATTTTTCGGATTTTATCAGGAGAAACCTTGATTTTGGTTTGGTTTTTGAGGATCACAATATTTCGGTAGGGGCGGAACCTTGTGTTCGCCCTGACTTCGTGGATAATCGTCGACGTTTTTGATATCACCAAGATTTTTAGGGCGAACACAAGGGAAGTCCCTACATTTATTTTTTCCCAGAGGAATTTATTTTTGTAGGATGCACAACTTCTAAAAGTGGCGCCGCTTTCTTTTCTTCCATTTCCGGATAAGCAATTCTTTGATGATAAACACTGACCAAGACCCGGACAAAACTGTCGGTGATTTTTCGCAAATCTTTCAAAGTCAGATCACACTCTTCGAGCTGCTCTTCGGCAAAGCTCCGGTTTACAATTTTCTGAACCATCGTCTGGATTTTGGTCGGTGATTTTTCAGGAATCGATCGAACCGCCGCCTCCACCCCATCTGCCAACAATAAAATCCCGGCCTCCCTCGTTTGGGGACGCGGTCCTGGATAGCGATAATCCTCTTCCTTGATGGAATGAAAACCGGAACCTTCGTTCTCTTTTGCCTTGTTATAGAAATATCCGATCAATTTGGTTCCCTGGTGCTGTGGAATCATATCGATAATGACTTTCGGAAGACGATGTTTCTCAGCCAGCTCAATTCCATCTTTCACATGCGAGGCGATAATCAGGGCACTCATCGAGGCGGTCAATTTGTCATGACGATTTTCTCCCCCCTGCTGATTTTCGATGAAGTAGAGCGGTTTTACCATTTTACCGATGTCATGAAAATAGGCACCGACCCTTGCCAGAAGAGGATTGGCTCCGATCGCCTGCGCGCCAGCCTCTGCCAGCACTGCCACCAGTTGGCTATGATGATAGGTTCCGGGAGCCTTGACAATCATCTCCCGCAGAAGAGGATGATTCAGGTTTCCAAGCTCCAAAAGTTTGATATCGGTGGTATAACCAAACATCATCTCGACGATCGGAGTAAAGAAAAGAACATAAAGCGAACTGTTCAATCCACCGACAAAACCGGAGAGAAGATTGGCAGTAATATTTGAAACGCCCCACTGCTCGGTGACCGAAACCACCTGAATCATTTTGATGGTCAAAATTGTAAACGAATTGATCAGTCCAATCACCATTCCCGCCTTTAGAATCGAGCTTCTTCGATGGGCATAGGCGACGGAACCGGCAGCGGCAATCGAGGAGATCAGAAAGAAGATCGACAGATCCACATCGGCTTTCAGAAAAATTCCTGCCAACGCCGATGCGATGACCCCAAAAATAATCGCCATCTCGGAATTCAGGATAAACCGGACGAGCATCGCTCCCGCAGAAACCGGAATCGCATAATAAAAAGTATAGCTGTCGATTTCAAACGGAACGACATCCCGAAAAGCGGAGGTAAATGCGGCAAAGAGCCGAACAAAAACCAGAATGGTAATCAGGTTGATCCCAAGAAAGACAAGATCGAGGCGACTCGGGTTAAACTTGCGAATGTAGCGTGAGGCAAAAGAGTAAGTGACAAGAATTAATAAGGCGACAAAAAGGAAAGTTCCGGTGAATTTGACGGTAAAACTGGTTTTTCTTTTTTGGGATTGAATCCCCTGCAAAACCGTCAGGTGCCATCCCTCGTAACGATCTCCACTTCGGATGATCGACTCCCCCGCCTCAACCTTCAGAATGACCGGTTTTACGGCAGCCACCGCCTTTGTCTTTCTCCATTCGGTTTCTCCCAGATTGTAAACAAGATTGGGACGAATAAAACGGGCGGCGACGGTTGCAACCTGTTCACTGGTGAATCGCTTTCCGGGGCTTTTCCAGGAAATCTTTTTTGCCTGATCGGTCAGCTCTTGCTGGACATCATCCACTCCGCGGATTCCCAAGAGCGATTTTCCCGACAACTCTTTCGCCTGCGAAAAGTCTTTGACAGGCCGTACCAGCAACTCTCTTTCGGAAAACTTTTTCAGACTGAGGGAATCATCCACAATATAACCGTTCATGGATATCTGGACCATTTTTCGAATGAACGCCTCGACCTCCGGTTTAAAATCAGTCGCAACCAGAATTTTTCCCTCTTCATCTCCAAAGCGAATTCCCATTTTCTTTTCGAAGAAATCAAGTTTTTCCTCAAAAGTGGCGCGGGGATTTTGGTCGATATAAACTCTCGCCTTCTGAAACGCCTCCTGAACTCTCCGATCGACTTCACTCGCAACCGTTTCATCATAATCATAAACCGCCGGAACATTTCGGAGCGCCTCTTCCCGGTTTTTCTGGGTCGATTTCTCATCGGTGATTTCGTAATTCTGGTCTGCCTTGATATCTTTTGGCGCAACCGAGCCGACCCGAATCGAGGTCGGAAGAGTTTCCATCTGAAAAGAAAGCAGAAGAGTGATGATGAAACATCCGAGGATAAAAAGAATCCAACCGAGGGCGGGAGATTTTAAAAAACTTTCCAACGACTCAAAGTCGCCTTTTTTCCAGACTCCAAAGATATGCGATTTGGCCTTATGCTCACTGAGATTTTTTTCTTCCATAGGTATTTTGACAACTGGCAACGGAAATTATCCTTCCCCTCCCCCTTCTCCCGTCACCAAGACGAAAAACTCTCGTCGGCAGATTCGATCATCAAAATCGAATAAGACCACCTCCTGCCACGCCCCCAATTGCAGTTTGTTTTCGGCGATCGGGATTTGAACCGAATGGCCAACCGTTTGAGCCCTCAAATGGGAATAATTTCTTCCGGTGAATGATCTTCGATCCGGTCTTTTTTCTTGCGTGGCAGGAACTTGGGTTTCAATCAATTTTTTATAATCTTCGTAAATTTTTGGATCATTTTCGAGGATGGCTACTCCGATAGTTCCAACCGGTGAGAAAACCTGTGCGATCCCGGATGCCAACGCTGCATCGGCAACCGCCTTCTTTACCTCGTGGGAAACAACGATAATATCTGTTTGAGCCGTGACGTTGACGTACGCTTTTCTAAAAACCGCCATAAACGGGGAGATTACCAGATTCTTTTTCAAAGGCAAGGGATGGTTTTGATTTTAGAAGCAAAGCAGATCCAAAAAAAATAGTCCCTCCCTTTGGAAAAGGGAGGTTAGGAGGGATTTAATGCAACTAAATCTTAAAAAACACTCAACTTCTAGCACTAAATCCCCCTTGATCCCCCTTTTTCAAAGGGGGAAACTACATCTCTAACTTTTTGCGTCAAAAAAAAATTTCATATTTTTAACTCTTTCAAGCAATTCTTATATAGAAAGAACCGATAACCTAAATAGTGGAAGTTTCTTTTAGAATGAAGGTTGAAAACCTTTTAAAAAAAGCTTAAGGATTTTTTATGGAATACAAAAGACTTTCTGAAGGCGAAGCGAGTGGTTTTAAAAATCGATATACCCAATATCGTCAAGAGGTTGAAAGAACCAAAAACTTCGATAATCAGCTGAATACCGCTTCCCAGAAATCGGCTCTTCCAGATTCAACCAAAACAGCTCAAACCAGTCAAGCAAACAGCCAAACCACACAACAAGCAACTCAGGCAGCTTTAAATAATAATGAGATGCTTCCGAACGGCCAACTTTCCCCGAAAATTACCCAATACATGAATCATATCAAACAGGCTGCCGGAAAATACAATTTACCTCCCGAACTGATTGCTGGAGTGATCTGGCAAGAATCGCGGGCAAACCCCAAAGCAAAATCCCATTGCGGTGCGATGGGGCTAATGCAGCTGATGCCAGAAACCGCCTCCCGTCTCGGCGTTACCAATCCTTGGGATGCTGCCCAAAACATCGACGGCGGAGCCAAGTATATCCGCCAAATGCTCGATAAATTTAACGGGAAACTTGATTTGGCTGTCGCCGCCTATAACGCCGGCCCTGGCAACGTCATTAAACATGGATATAAAATTCCTCCCTTCAAAGAAACCCAAGGGTATGTTCCGCATGTGCTTAACTATGCCTCGAATTTCAAGGCTTCCGGGCTTTTTGTCGATTCTTCGAATACCTTAAGAGCTTGAAACTGCTTATACAACGATTACAAACTCTCTTATTTCCATGAAAAAACAGAACTTCTTACCTTCGCTATCTTAAAAAAAGATAGCAACTTTTACTCTTTTTAAACCGAGAATAGATCAAGATGGAATTTTTTGTTTTTTACTCTAATTCACTTAATTAAATTTGAGGTTAAATCATGGCCACTATTGATCCTAAAGCACCAGCGGCTCCGGCTCCAGCAGCACCAGCGGCTCCGGCTCCAGCAGCACCAGCGGCTCCGGCTCCAGCAGCACCA
>CAZSRQ010000067.1:7169-7458 GCA_964609335.1 uncultured Pseudomonadota bacterium | reverse complement strand
GCAACTCCACCAACACCCCCGCTCCCAAGACCACAAATGACACCGGGATTCAATAGGACTGCAAGAAGAGCACTTCAATTTGCGACGGGAACGAAACCAACTCCATCACCTGCAAGAGGTTCCAATGTTCGACCCACGGCTCCAAAAGTACCCGGAAAACCTCCCCCTGCTCCACAACCTACTAGACCGGGAGGACCTTTAGACCCAGCATTAGTTAGAGCAGCACCACCACCGGCAGCACCACCACCGGCAGCACCACCACCGGCAGCACCACCACCGGCAGCACCAC
>CAZSRQ010000067.1:0-6953 GCA_964609335.1 uncultured Pseudomonadota bacterium | reverse complement strand
CACCACCGCCGGCAGCACCACCGCCGGCAGCACCACCGCCGGCAGCACCACCGCCGGCAGCACCACCGCCGGCAGCACCACCGCCGGCAGCACCACCGCCGGCAGCACCACCGCCAACAGGAGGTGAACCTCCTGTTACCACGGCACCACACGCTAACATACGTTTGAAAGTCGGTATGGGAGCTCTGATGGGTGCCTTCCTGATTTATGATATTATCGAAATTTGGACTCTTGCCAAACAGCCGAACACAAAACCGGTTGATTATGCTGCTCCGGGGGGAGGTATCGCTTTAAGTGGTGTGGGCATTGGCTCCCTGTTCGCTACAGGCACTTTGGCAACGGTTCTTGGATGGGGTGCTGCCATACTAGGCGCTCCTCTTAGCTATTGGTCTGAAGGGAAACGAGAAAATGATATCGTGAATGATATCCTGTATCCCGCTATTTTAAGTAAGGATGTGAACACCCTGAATTATTGGATTGATTTGGATCACTGGTTAGGTCATCCGGTCGATGACGATGTCTTGATTAAACTAATCGGTAAGGTGAAAGAAGATCATCCTGAAGTTTTAAGTAGAAACAATAAAGAATGGACTGCTTTCTGGCAAAAGCCTGAGACGAAGCATTTTCGCGATACTGCCGCAGGACGGTTATTTGACCTTTTTAGAACTGCGGGCGAGGGACAAGCAGCCACATTTTTCCTTGAAAGTGGAATAGACTTCGACAATCTTAAAAAAGAGGATGGCTCTGCCCTATATGATCTGGAAAAACGTTGGGGTAACCGAGAAGATGAACCTCTAAAAAACCCTTATAATAATGAAGCAAGTCCGGTTACTTTAAGAGAATTAAAAGCAAGAGTAAATAAATTTTACGAAGAAAAACAACAAGCTCCAGCCACCCCAACGAAACCAGCAGACATGGCAACACCTGCTCAACCTGTTCCTGATTTAGCTAGAAGAGCTGTTGCACCTGATCTTGCCACTCCTCCGAAAGCACAACCTGATCTACAATCACCTGAAAAAGCTGCACCGCCTCCTGATTTAAAACCTGCAGAAGCAGCTCCTGCAGCTGTTCCCCCTGTAGCAAAAGAGGATCCTGTGACTCAAGCAACGGCGGATATTCTCAAAGTAAAAGAGCTGAGAAAAAACAAAAAAACTAATGATGCTATCAGACTTGCTTTAACTATCCGAGGTAGTCTCAATGAAATTGAGACACCTGAAGCCCGACATCTTAAAGGAACCGCTTTGGCATTTATCGGAACGATGCATTATGAAGCCACGCCACCTCGACTTCAATTGGCAAAACAAGAACTAACAAACGCTCTCGCAGAGTTAAAACAAGGAAAATTTAAAGAGAAAGATCCCAATTTAGAATTAGCTTTTGTTCACTTTGGTCTCGCTCGTGTTGCCTCGAAACAGGAAAATAAAGAGGAGGCATTAAAACAATACAAAGCAGCGGCAAGAGAATATGAAGAGACGATAAAAGACGACCGATATACAGACGTTGACAAGAAGAAAGCGAAAGGAAATTTGTCGGATATTTATTCTTCTATGGGAGATCTCGTTTTAGCGACAGATCGCAACACTGCTAGAACGCATTTTGAGCGTGCTTTAGAGTTGGCTAAAGAAAAGGGTGAGAAATTTTTAATTGATCAAGCCAATGACGGGATAAAAAGAACGCAGCAATAAAATAATAGTTTGCTAAATGTAACTTCCCCTCTTCTTTCATCATAAGAAGAGGGGATTTTTTTTGCCCGATTAATTTTATTTTTCTCTGGAATTCATCTGATCTTTTTTCTAATGAACAGAGGGTGAAACCAGAAAAAAACAATCTCACTCTCCCTTTTACCCAAATCACCCGAACAGTCTCAGAAACAGAAAAATTGGCTGAGAACTTCTCAAAGCAACTCTCTCCCAACGGCATTCTTTTGTTGATCGGCGATTTGGGAGCTGGGAAAACCGCCTTTGTACGCGGTTTGGCGAAAGGGCTCAAGATTTCTGATCCCTCCAAGATTCATTCCCCCACTTTTACGTTGATCAACGAATATGCAGGCAAAACTCCGCTGTTTCATGTCGATCTTTATCGACTCAACTCGAAAACCGAGATAGAAAATTTGGGGCTGGAAGACTATTTTGACCGAAACGGAATCATCGCCATTGAATGGGCGGACCGGGCGATCAACTATTGGCCAAAAGATGCCATTGAGGTTCGATTTGAGTTGATTTCTCTCAATGAAAGAAAAATCTCAATGAATAATTATTCCCCCTCTTAAGATAAGAGGGTCGCTGACGCGTCATAGCTTTAGCGACGAAGCGGGGTAGGGGGTGATATGAACGTTTTAAATGATTCGACGTTTTCATATCCCCTCCCAACCTCCCCCTTATCTTAAGGGGAGGAGAAGACCATGACAAAACAAAAAAACAAAACTGAAAGAAGTGTTGTCGCAATCGATTCTCTCTCACGTTATATGCAAGAGGTTTCCAAATACCCGATGCTGACTGACGAAGAGGAAAAAATGCTCGTCGAGAAAGTGCAGAAAGAGCATGATATCGAGGCGGCAAGAAAACTGGTCACCAGCCATCTCCGATTGGTGGTAAAAATTGCGATGGAATATCGCACCGCCTATCACAACCTGCTCGATCTAGTCCAAGAAGGGAATATCGGTCTTCTCCGGGCAGTGAAAAATTATGACCCAGCCAAAGGGGCGCGATTGAGTTATTATGCCAGTTGGTGGATCCGGTCTTATATCCTGAAATATATTCTGGACAACTTCCGGCTGATCAAGATCGGAACGACGCAGGCGCAGCGAAAACTTTTTTATAATCTGATGAAAGAAAAGGAAAAAATTGAGCAGTTGGGTTATACACCCGATGCCAAGATGATTGCGGAACGGCTCGATGTCAAAGAATCCGAAGTCAATGAAATGGATCAACGGCTCTCCCACTCTGAGCTTTCGGCCGATGCGCCTGTGGGAGAAGATTCGGGTGCCCATTATGTTGATTTTTTAAAAGACCCCTCAAAACCAGTGGATGAAAAGATTGTCGATCAAGAGTTGAAAGATGTGTTGGATAACAAATTCAAAATCTTTGCAAAAACATTAAACAGCCGAGAATTGAAAATTTTTCAGGAAAGACTGATCGCTGAAATGCCAAAAACGTTGCAGGAAATTGCCGATGAATACAGCATCACACGAGAACGGGTCAGGCAAATCGAAGAGAGAATTAAAGAAAAACTGAAAAAATATTTCGACGAGAGCGGATTCAGGGTGGATGAACATTGAGAGACCGAATGCACAAACCGTGGTTTAAAAAACTGATTCATGGATGGCTGATCGGCGTCATCATTCTCATGCCACTTCATTGGCTGCAGATTCATTTTCAGATCGCTGATTATGCAAGCCCGACCTTTCTGAAGATCGCCTGGTGGGCTCCGTTTGTTTATGGCACCCTCTTTTTGTTGATGATGCTCACTTTTCCGGCTCTGGAAGATCTTTTAACCGCCACTTTCACTTTTCAAACTAAAACCATTACGATCGAATTTTTGGGAATTCTTTTTGCTTTTATCGTTCCGATTGCGACACAAGATTACCCCTATTTTTCTGTCCTGATTCTGGCGATTTATGTCTTGGCTCGTCTCGGTTTTTTTCATGCAAAATGGGATTGGCTCTTTTTTATTATCGGGGCGTTAGTCGGGCCCACGATCCAGATTCTGCTGATCAGCGAGGATCTCTATCATTATAACAATCCCGACTTTGTCGGCATTCCGTATTGGTTGCCGGTTCATTGTGGAATTATTGCGATGTCAGGGAGACGGTTTTCTCATTTGGTTGGGAAATAAACCGATGAACACCAAACCTATGAAATATGACCAAGAAGAGATAGTCACCGATGTCAAAAGAAAGATTTCGCACCTCTCGGTTCAGGGAATGCATTGCGCCTCCTGCGTCTCCAAAATCGAGAATGCCGTGAAAACCCTGAAAGGGGTGGAGGAGGCGGAGGTCAACTTCAACACCCGGGAAGCATCCATTCTTTTTCTGCCAGATCAGATCCCTCTCGAAAAGATCCTCTCAACCATTCAGGCACTTGGATATCAGGCAACCCTCATCCAAAGCGAAGAGGAGTGGATCGAAACAGAAAAAAAACAGTTTCAAAAAGAGCAGAAAAGTCTCTATCGACAACTTTCACTCGCCGTTTTTTTCACCCTTCTCATCGTCATTTTATCGATGCCCGATTTTTTTCCGTTTGTTTTGAAAATCCCTGAAAACTACCGGAATCTTCTCCAGTTTGTTTTGGCAACCCCTCTCCAGTTTTATGTCGGACGACGATTTTTGAACGGCTTGGCCCGATTTTTCCTCAAACTCCGCGCCGATATGGAAAGCCTTATCGGGCTCGGAACGCTCACCGCCTATCTCTACAGCAGCGCGATTCTCTTTTTACCTTTATTGACGAAACGAGAGTTCTTCAACTCCCATCTTTATTTTGAAACCCAAAGTGCCATTATCACCTTCATTCTTCTCGGATATTTTCTCGAATCGAAAGCCCGCAGAAAAACGAATGAAGCGTTGCTCAAGCTTGCATCGCTTCAGGTAAAAAAGGTTCATCTCCTCCGAAACCGAAAAGAGATCGATGTCGATCTTTCAAAAGTGGAGGTCGGGGATTTGATCGCGGTAAAACCGGGAGAAAGAATTCCGGTCGATGGAGTTGTTGATCACGGCTCCACCTATATCGATGAATCGATGATGACCGGAGAAGCTTTACCGGTCGAGAAAATCAAGGGGAGTACCGTTTTTGCCGGAACCCTGAACCGGAACGGTTTTGTCGTGATCGAAACCCGAAAGACCGGAAACGACACCACTCTTTCAAAGCTGGTTCATCTGGTCAGAGAGGCGATCGGCACGAAGGCTCCGATTGCAAAACTGGCCGATCAGGTGAGCGCCGTTTTTGTGCCGATCGTTCTGATCATTGCCATTCTTACCTTTGCCGGCTGGTTCTTTTTGGGGGGACGAAATCTCGACTCTGCTCTCCTCCATTTTATTTCGGTGCTGATCGTCGCCTGTCCTTGTGCCCTGGGGCTTGCAACCCCGACCGCTCTCAGTGTCGGGATGGGAAAAGGGGCAAGCTCCGGAATTCTTTTCAGATCCGGAGAATCGCTTGAAAAACTGGCGAGCATCGAGGCGTTTCTCTTCGATAAAACCGGCACCCTGACCGAAGGGAATCCGACCCTGATCCAGACGATTCTTCCCCCCGATTCTCCGATCGACCCGTTCGCCGCGCTTCAAATCGCCTCCAGTATCGAGAAAGGATCTGAGCATCATCTCGCGCTGGCATTTCTGAAAGAGACCGAGGCAAAAAAGAAAACCCTCTTTCCCATCGACTCTTTCGAGGCAATCCCCGGAAAAGGGATTCGCGCAACCCTTCAAAAAGAGGAATATCTTTTGGGGGGAGAAGCTTTCCTGAAAGAAAATCTGGTTCTCGTTTCCCCTTTCTTTCAGTTTGAGATCAACGAGCTGGAAAGAATCGGTGCGACGATTGTTTTGCTTGCCTCCGAGCAGAAAGTGATCGCCCTCTTTGCGATTCAAGACCGGCTTCGTCCGGAAGCGGTCGGCACGATCCGGTTTTTAAAAAACAGACATTATCCCATCGGGCTGATCACCGGAGATCGAATCGAAGTCGGAAAAAAAGTGGCGAGCGAACTGGGCATTGATCAGGTATTCGGAGAGGTTCTTCCCACCGAAAAAGCGGAAACGGTCAAAAAATGGCAGAAAGAAATCGGCAAAGTGGCGATGGTCGGTGATGGAATCAACGATGCCCCGGCTCTGGCGGTCGCCGAAATCGGGATTGCGCTTGCCTCCGGAACCGATCTGGCGAGAGAAGCGGCGGATATCACCCTGCTTAAAGGCTCGATTGGATTGATTCCGACAGCGATCGAACTTGCCGAAAAAACATTGCAGACGATTCGTCAAAATCTGTTCTTCTCGTTTTTTTACAACCTCCTGCTGATTCCGATCGCAGCCGGAGTTCTTGAACCTCTTTTGAAAATCCATTTTTCTCCGGTTTGGGGATCGATGGCAATGGCCGCCTCTTCGGTGACGGTGGTGGTGAATAGTTTGAGGATTAAAATGAGAAGCAATACGCTTCCCCCTTTGAAAAAGGGGGATTGAGTGGGATTGAGTGCTATAGTCATTTAACTTTTAAACCGTACAAGATTGTCATCCCCGAATGCTTTTATCGGGGATCCCCCTACTCAAAAATTGGACGAGGGAGATTCCTGCCCGCCTGCCGCGAGGCACGGCCTACGCAGGAATGACAACTCAATTTAAAAAAAGATCATTTTGTTTTACGGTTGCTGTACCTCTCGAATCACCAACGGAACCTTCTCCGCAATATCCCAGGCAACGATTCCTCTCTCCCCTTTTTCTTTCGCCACCAGATCCCCTGCTCTTCCATGAATCCAGACCCCCGCCAAAACCGCTTCGCGGATCGGAATTTTTTGCGCGAGGAGTCCTGAAATAATTCCTGTCAGAACATCTCCAGCCCCCGCTGTTGCCATTCCTGGATTTCCTGTCGGGTTCACATAAAAATCCCCTTCGGGAGTCATCACCCAGGAACGATATCCCTTGAGAACCAGATACAACGAATGTTTTCTGGCGAATCGGATTGCGATCTCCTCCCGATTTTTGAGAAACCGGTTTTTATCTGAGTGAAGAAGACGGATAAACTCTCCCGGATGCGGCGTTAAAACAAGATCGCCCTGTTTTTTTGGAATAGGCAGTTTGGAAAGCGACAAGCAGTTCAAGGCGTCTGCATCCAAGACGAGCGGAATCTTTATTTTGCAGACAAGTTCCCAAACCATCTTTTGAAGATCTTCGGTGACCCCCATCCCTGGGCCACAAGCGACGACCGATTTGTTTTTGGCGAGTTTCAACAGGTTGGATAAAGCATCAAAACTGAAAAACT
>CAZSRQ010000066.1:0-12587 GCA_964609335.1 uncultured Pseudomonadota bacterium | reverse complement strand
AAAACAACCAACTGATTTTATTCAACTATTAACCGGACAGTAGTGAGTTCTGCCATTTCCTCAGTCATTGGAATCTCTTTGTAGCGGTTCTCTTTTTCACCATAAATTTTCAGAAGACGTGCTTTTAAGTCGATGTTTTGGAGTTTCAAATTCAAAATTTCGCTATGACGTAACCCCGCCTCTAATCCTAATTTTATCTTTAGCTTAGTGGATGGAGAATCAGCTGACTCCAGCAGGCAATCAACCTCCGAAATACTCTCGCACCATGCCTTTTGCGTTTCTTCTTCTTTTAGATTCTTAAACTTATCAAAAGGGAAACGAATCAGATAATTCGCTTCAATCGCGTATTTCAAGACCCCACGGATGAGATTCAACTCGATGTTAATCGTCCGGTTAGAAACTCCTTCTTCTTTTCGAGTCACTTTATAAGAATCTAAACCTCTAAGTTGAGGTCATGAATCCAATAAGTTTTATTTGGGCGTTGAGAGTAATGCTGATCGAATACCTGACGCATCATCCGTTTTACCTGCCTAAAAGCAGTGCGGTTTTGATGATAAGTTTTCGGCGTCTTGTGGGGTGGCCTGCACTTTCTTTCAAGATACTCATCACAAGCCTGTTCAAAGGAAACATCAGCGTTTTGACGAATATTTTCATTGAAGCAGACAACACTCAATCGTTCTTGGTCAAAAATTTTCTGCGCCAGCGGTTTAGGGATGATTCCCAACTGTTTATGCAGCTTCTCTTGGCGCGCGCAGCCAGTGCCATACATGGCATAAATTGCCCATGCTTTTTGCCCTTTTCTATTTCTTTTACCTCTCAACTTCAGCCGCATACGCAAAACGTTCCTTTTTTTCTTGTTTCATTCCACGTTCTCTAAAAAAATTCAACACGTCTGGAATATGGTAACGAATCTCGTTCATTTTGAAAGTGGCTTCCGGACAGTAGTGAAGGAATATATCGATGAAGGTTTTTCAGGCATAAAAGACTCTCGACCTGCCTTAAATCAACTCATGGATGATGCAAGAAAACGCAAATTTGATGCGATTATCGTTTATCGCTTCGACAGGTTTGCAAGGTCATCTAAACATCTCATCACGGCTTTAGAAGAATTCAAAAATTTAGGAATCGATTTTGTTTCTTACCAAGAAAATGTTGATACTTCGTCGCCTCTGGGAAAAGCACTGTTTACAATAGTTAGCGCGATAGCAGAACTAGAACGAAGTATCATCATCGAACGGGTGAAGGGCGGATTGAAAGCCGCTAAGAATAAAGGGAAGAAATTAGGAAGACCTGAAAGCAGGTTTAATTTGAATGAAGCCCACGAATTGAAAAGAAGCGGAAGAAGTGTCCGAGATATTTCAAAGCTTCTCGGTATTTCGAAAAGCACGGTTTCAAAATACCTGTCCGTAAAACCCCTGCAAATTGTCGCTTAAAAAGCTGAGGAAAACCATAATATCAATTCATTCGGTATTATGCCCCTCGCTATCACGTTCAATCCATGAAAAGAAGCAACGGTTATAACAATCCAATACTGATATTTATTTCTAAGTAGCTTATAAGATGAATAAGATAAAAAAATGGTCAACAATAAATTAAAAAACAATGTAGCCCATGCGGATGAAATTTGAGTAACGCTACCAGAAGCAAGTGTTTTGAAATTCAACAACGAAAACAAAATTTTAGTAAAGCTGCAATATGCAAGATATGCAGAAAAAAACGCATAAATTATTCTTACACAGCGAATCATAATTTATTCTCATCAGGACAATTAAATGTCTTTTTCGTTGAGTAGTCACGCCCGGAGGTAATTTAATCCGCCTTTTTCTTCCATAAATCGATCAGAAATTTCATAAAAACTTCCCCCTCTAAAAGATCTGATTATTATTTGGTAAGAATGGCGTTACCTGTATTTGCGGTAACGTGGATTTTATTACCAGTCGTTTGAGTGATGCTGAGTCCGATATTGTAAACGCCATCGTTGCTGGTTTCCCTCAAAGCAATCACCATATTGTCTATCACTCGATAATTATAGGAAGTAACGGCATGGCGATTCATGTAATCCAAAAAATAGTAGAGAGTCAGCGACTTGTTTGCAGCATCAGCGACCGGAGTGATGACGAATGTTCCATCTCCTTTAAATGTGATAGTTCCGATGTCGTCAGTAAAATCGGGGCTTGAATTAGCATTTCTTCCAATATCTTTAATATTCCACGTTCCCACGATTGAGGTTGAGAGGTCAGGGGTAATTTCCTGAAAAGCGGTTTGCACATCCGTGGAAGGAATTCTTAAAGTTTGGCTATTTAAAACGACGTTTGAGGCCAAAACTTTCGTAGTCCTATCGACTCCCTCTTGCGCCTGGACTTCTCCGAGAATAACGTTCGAAGCCAAAATCTTTTTAGTCAGGTTCACGGTCGAAGGGGAACCGCCTCCTGAAGTGTTTGAGGGTGAACTGCTACAGCCGATTAAGGCCAGTAATAAACCACCCATACTGATGAGTCTTTTACACATTTTCTATCTCCTTTTTATGATTGTTGAATATTTCAAAATCCTTAATTTCACTTGAATCCCTTCCCAATAAAGTATGATATATAGGACTAATATATTAGAGGCAAGTGTTACTTGATGGCTTCGTATGAAGCCTCAAAAACGAGAAACTTCTCCCAAAACCAAAGAGGAACTTGCCCTTTTAAAGAAGCTTGGGGCAAGAATCGGCGAAGAGGCTGCCAAGAGACGGGTCAGTATCGAACGGCTGGCATATGAAGGAGAAGTCTCGAAAGGTTACCTGTACGACCTTGTCAAAGGGAAAGGAAACCCATCCGTCACCATTCTCCATCGAATCGCCTTGGCTTTAGAAGTCCCTGTCTGGATGCTTTTAAAATAGTCCTTTCTTAAATCTTTGCCTTTTCAAGCTTACGAATTTTAGTTCGCAAATACTGAAAGAGATTGGCCTTGTCAATCAAATACGAACTATGATTCGTTAAATTATTGGATGAATTCAGTCATGGTCTGCCCCATGCGATGGCAAACCTTGGCAAAAGAAGTAGGAAAAAGAATGCGCGAGATTAGGGGAGAGAAAGGATTAACCCAAGAAAAAGCGGCAGAATTATCGAAA
This sequence comes from uncultured Pseudomonadota bacterium, assembly GCA_964609335.1. Taxonomy (GTDB): domain Bacteria; phylum UBA10199; class UBA10199; order JADFYH01; family JADFYH01; genus CAZSRQ01. The sequence goes on along the minus strand of CAZSRQ010000066.1, from coordinate 9,475 downwards.
AGTTTATCATTGCGGCACTGGCAATATTTGGAACAGGGAACAAAGAATTGCACCCTGCACAGCCTGACTTGTATAGCAAAAGCGTTGAATGTCCCAATCAAAGACTTAATCCCTTAATTGTCCTCATCATCATCGCTGGTTGAATAGGGCATCAATTCTAATGGGACTGTCTCTTCGCAATATTCCACGTTGATGTCAGGCAACACCTTCTTTAGCAAACTTAAGGCGGTCTCTTTTCTTTCATGGACGGATGTCCCTTCAATTTTGCCATCGACCAAGTCATGCAGAAAAAAAATCAACTTCTCAGCATTGATCTTTTCTCTCAACTCTTGAGTAAGAAAGTTCGGTACTCCTGGCTTTCTCCCCGCCCCCTCCCTGAAACCGCCTCTCATATCCATCCCCCTTTGATTCTTTGATTGTTTTTCAAACTAAGCCGCCTCAATCATCACTTGGAATCGATGAAGCCCCGCTTTGTTCAGTTCATCTTGAAGGGCAATTCGAACAAACTGCTTTTCAGAAAGCCCAAGCGCTTTAGCAAACTTCACCGCCCGTTCGGGGCTGACCGTCTTTCTTCCTTTTTCAATATCGCATAAATGACTCACCGAAAGCCCCAGCTTTTCGGCGAACTCAATCTGAGAAAGTTCATCGGCCAAACGGGTTGAAGAAAGAATTCTCCCAATCGTTAAAGGGCCCGAGGTATATTTCTCTAAAAACTTCCTTGCTGAACTTTTTTTCTTAGTAGTCATGTTTATTCACCTCCTCAACGCTTACAAATTCCACCACGCCTTTCTTATTCATTTCGTATATCATCCGATAAGAAAGGCTGAGTCGAATGGAACGTTGACCTTGTCGGTTACCTTTTAACGGTTCATCGTGATAACCTGGAATTTTCCTCACCTCTTGGATTCCATCAGTTTCAACCGCTTCGATCCATTCGTCCAGTTTATCGGCGATGTGAGTCGGAATCTTTTTAATGTCCTTCTGGGCCCTACGGGTAATCACCACTTGGGTCGCCATCGTTTCTCCTTTCAGGATACACCTATGAGGTGAACTAATTCAAGCATCATTGTGGCAATAGATAAATAAAGAATCATTCATTCTTGTCCATAAAATTTTTACTCCCTATTTACTCCCACCCCCACTCAAAAACCGTCCAAAAACGGTTCAGAAACCATTTTTTCACTGAACAAAAATAATCCAAATTCTTGAGAATTATTAAAGGGTTGCAATAGATATGAATCTTGTTTAAAGAATTTTCCCAAGCTGAGGGTCGCGGGTTCGAACCCCGTCTCCCGCTTTTTTCGGATCGACAATCTGCTACGCCTTTATGCAGGCGGTTGGAATGGTGGAGGATCATCCAGTCAACTGCTGGAAGTATTAGTTTCTTCAAACCACTTTCCTTTTTGTTTCTTTCACACTCGCACTGAATCTGTTTTTCGATTTTTGGATTTTTACTTTTGCCTGAAAAGCGTCTGAAATTATTTTTGAATTCAAAATCGATTTTTTTCCTGAAGCAAGCACTTTTCCGTTTTTCAAAATCAAAAGATGCGTAAAATTTGGAACAATTTCCTCCACATGATGCGTCACCAAAATCAGGGTTGGACCGTTTTTCTTTTTTGCCAGTTGATTCAAAAATTTCAGGAAATTCTCGCGGGCGACCAGATCAAGCCCAGCACACGGTTCATCCAGAATGAGGATTTTTGGATTCGCCATCAGGGCACGCCCTATCAATATTCGCTGACGTTCTCCCTGTGAAAGATAACCCCAAATTCTGTCTTTCAATTTTTCAGATTTGATTTCTTTCAATATTTTTTTCGCCTGTTTTATTTCTTTTGTATTCGGATTTCCCCAATAGTTAATTATTGCCTCTTTTCCGCTGACAACCACATTGAGAACCGTTTCATCCTCCCGAATCATTTGATCGACGGTAGAACTCACGATTCCAATTTTCTTGCGAAGCTCACGCCAGTCGGTTTCGCCATAACGTTGCCCAAAAATCCCGATCTCTCCAGAACTCGGTGTGAGATAGGCTGTGAGAGCTGCCAATAAAGAGGTTTTTCCTGAACCATTCGCCCCAAGAATCACCCAATGTTCACCGGAATAAATATTCCAGTCGATCGATTGAAGGATTGGAATTTCGCGATGGATCGTCAATTTTTTGAGAGAGAGAAGAGGTTGATTGAGTGGCATATCGAATAGATAAATTAAAAAATCTAAAAATTAAAATCTTTTTTTGGGACTCCAATTAGCTTGAAAAAATCTTCGAGCGTTTGACCGTTTTGAGAATGAAATTTATCTGAAGTTACTTTCAACCCCTTGATTCGATCAATTCTAAAATTTCTGAAATCTTCTCGCAGATTGCACCAAGAGAGAACCGTCCATCTTCCTCCCCAATAAAAAAGACCAAGAGGATTGACGGTTCTTAAACTGCTTTTTCCTTTTTCATCCTGGTATTGCAGTTCTATCTTCTGTTGATCTGCAATCGCTTTGCGAACCGGCTCCAGTTTTTCGACTGGATAGGCATGAAAATCCGGAACATGCAGATGAGAGCTTTTCAGATTTTTCTTGAGGGAGTCGGGAATCACCGCCTCGATTTTTCCCAGCGCATGAGTCGCGGCGAGAGAGAGTTCTGAATCGAGCCAACCTTTGATCATTCTCGCTCCGATCACCAACGCCTCAATTTCTTCACGATTGAACATGAGAGGGGGTAAATCAAAATCTTGCCGGAGAATATAACCGACCCCTGCTTCGCCGTCGATTTGAACTCCCGACAAAACAAGATCCTGGATATCCCGATAAATGGTCCGTTCGGAAACCTGAAGTCGATCGGCAAGAGCGCGAGCGGTGGTCAGTTTTTTCTGACGAAGCAAGTGAACAATCTGAAAAAGACGATCCGCGCGACGCATAAAATTCCCTGGTTAAAAAATGGAGTGACAAAATTTTGTCACTCCAAGACAAGAATCTGCAGATTATGATTTTAACCGACTGAATGCAACCCGATCGTATTTCCCTCAGAATCGGAAAACAAACCGATATAACCGATCTCTTCCTGCAGAAAGGTTTTCGGCATCAGGACTTTTCCTCCCGCTTTCTCAACTCGACTGAGGATTTGCGAAAGATCATTTCCGCCATTGAGGTATATAACCACTCCGGAAGAACTCGGCTTGAACTGTTCGCCAAAGACAATCGCTCCGGATAGTTGCTTCTGTTTTTCATGAGGGAAAACCGCCATTTTGATCCCATGAAAATTTTCCACTTTTAGCTCTTGCTTGAGAATCTCTCGATAAAACTTTACCGCTCGATCAAAATTGCTTGAGGGGATCTCAAACCAGTTAAGCCAATGTTTCCATTCCATAAATTTCTCCTTTGATTAAAAAATAGTTAAAATATTCGTTTCTCTTTCCGGAAAGAGAGATCAGACCTTAACAGAGAGCTCCTGACAGCTTTATGTCAGGAGTGTTTGTATGAAGAGGACGAAACTCTTCTTGGTTGAAATTGTCGAAATCGATTATAATTTTGAATGTGAAATCTGATTCTACTTTTAACTGGATCGATCTGACCGAAGACGCGCTTTTAGAAAAAAAAATTTCCGATCTAAAACTAGAAATTAAAGGAAGCGAACTCGAGTCGCATATTCAGGAGCTTTATCAAAATCTGGAATCAAAGCATCTTCTCTTCAAACCCCCTTGTTATCTCGCCGATGAATGGTTTGTTTTAGAGAAAGAAACCAGCATCGGAATCCCTTTTTATCTCGCCCACCCCCGACTGAAAAAACTGGAAGAAAATAGGATGCTCGAAACAGAAGGTGGATCGAAGGAAGAATGCTTGAAACTTCTCCGCCATGAAACAGGGCATGCCTATTTTTATGCCTATCGTTTGGAACGGAATAAAAAAGTGAGAAAAATTTTTGGTCCTCCTTCATCCGACGACACGCCCCACAATTATCGTCCGAAACCTTATAGCAAAAGCTTTGTACGGCATTTGGATAATTGGTACGCGCAAGCTGAACCGGAAGAGGATTTCGCCGAAACGTTCGCCGTCTGGCTCACTCCCGACTCCGATTGGAAAAATCATTACCGAAAATGGCCCGCCCTCGAAAAGCTTGAATATATGGATCAGCTGATGAAAGAGATTGCCGGAAAAGCTCCGCTCAGAATCTCCAAGGAAAAAACTTATTCGGTGAATACTCTGCGACTCACCCTGAAAACCTATTATCATCGAAAACAAAAACTTTTCGCCCAAGATTATCCCGCTTTTTACGATCATGATTTAAAAACCATTTTTTCGGAGGATGGAAAAGAGTCGGCCCGGGAATTCATGAAACGAAACCAGAAAATCATCATCTCAAAAGTTTCCCAATGGACCGGAGAAAAGAAATTCATCGTCAACAATCTTTATAAAAAACTGACCGAGCGTTGTCAGGAGTTGAAATTGAAAGTCGGAAAAAATGAACCGGAAACTCTTTCCGAAGTGACCGCATTTCTCACTTCGATGGCGGCGAATTATCTTTATACCGGAAAGTTTAAACCGTTGGTCTAACTATTGTAGGGGCGCACGGCCGTGCGCCCCTACAGCTAGATTGGATTTATCAGACTTATGCACAAAAAACTCAAAGTCTTGATCCTCTTCGATGACGCCACTCCTCTGGATAAAAACAGAAGTTATGGGGAGATCTTGTCCGAGCCAAACAAACAGGCGGAGAAAGATATCTACGAAGCACTCATCAAACTTGGTCACGAAGCGCGTCTGCTGGCGATTACCGATGACCTGAAGGAAATCATGAAAGAGATTCGATACCATCCACCCGATATTATTTTCAATCAGGTAGAGCAGTTTGCCGGAGATCCGATCCAGGAAAAAAATGTGATCGGTTTTTTTGAGATGCTGAAGATTCCGTATACCGGAACCGGTTCGATCGGGCTCATGCTCTGCAAAAACAAGGGGATCGCCAAAAAAATATTGACGCATCACCGAATCAAAACCCCCGATTTTCATGTCTTTCACAAGGGGCACCGAATTCATCCGCTGAAAAAACTGAAATATCCGATGATTGTCAAACCACTCAAACATGAAGCCTCTTATGGAATTTCGATGAACTCGTTTGTGGAGAATGACAAAAACCTGATCGAGCGGGTCGAATTTATCCAGGAGTCGATGAACGAGGATGCGATCGTGGAAGAGTATGTGGATGGACGCGAATTATACGTCGGAGTGTTGGGAAATCATCGACTGCAGGTTTTTCCAACCCGCGAAATGGTCTTTACAGAAATGCCGGAAGATGAACCAAAGATTGCCACCTTCAAGGCGAAATGGGATGAAAAATATCGCGAGAAGTGGGGAATCAAAAACCGGTTCGCCAACCCTCTCCCTCAAGGGATCGACAAGGTGATCGAAAAAGTCTGCAAGAAAGCGTACCTCTACCTCTATTTGTCGGGATATGCGCGACTCGACTTGAGATTCACCCCGGAAAATGAGGTGGTGGTGATCGAGGCAAATCCGAATCCTTTCATCGCCAAAGAAGAGGATTTTGCCCTTGCCGCCGTAAAATCGGGAATGGAATACGAACAGCTGATCCAGAAAATATTGCATTATGGTTTGGGCCATGCGGAGACAGATTCGTAAAGAATGATTTGCGTTTATCCCCTTGCCATTTTAAAATACTGGCTCACAATCAATCACAAAAATTTAATCACCTTTTTTATTTTATAGAAGGAGAAAATCTATGAGTTCATCCGGAACCTCTTTTGGATTGCTTCTCATCCGTCTCGCCCTGGGAACCATCTTCATCGCCCATGGTGGACAAAAAGTTTTTGGATGGTGGGGAGGACACGGGCTCGAAGAGTTTGTGAAAATGATGACCAATATCGGGTTTCCCGCCTATATGGGATATCTCGCCGCCTTCACCGAACTCGCCGGTGGAGTTGCCGTAATGATCGGACTGCTGACCCGTTTGGCAGGACTCGGTCTTGCCATCGTCATGGGAGTGGCGATCTGGAGAGTTCATCTTCCGAACGGTTTTTTCATGAACTGGTTCAACGAAGCGGGAAAAGGGCACGGAATGGAATATTCTCTCGCACTCCTCGCCATGGCACTCTGTTTGTTATTTGCAGGTGCGGGAAGCATTTCAATGGACTGCGCATGTCGAAGAAAAAAATCCCATCGATCGACAACGTTCGGTTCATCCGAGACCCATTAATCTCCCAATCTTTCCCTGGGGGGGTTCAAAATCCTGGCCCCCCTACCGCTTTTCAGATTCCCATCGTGCAGATGGATCAGCGATGACATGACATCTCTTGACAACTCTTTCGCCTTTCAAATCTCTTAAAATTCATCCATTGATCTCTTGCGTAAATCATCCAAAATGACCCTTCGACAAGCTCAGGGTGTCCCAATTGGGTAAAAGTGGGACATGGTGAGCGTAGTCGAACCATCAATTTGGATTTACGCAAGAGATCCAATAAAAAAATTATTCCATAAAATCGATTCGTTTGGGAGGGTTACCTTCTTTTCCTCTCCCACTTTGACAATCCCGACACAACACTCCATTGTCAAAACCCGATAATCCAGATTATGAAACACAAGAAAACCATCTTCAAAATCATTTTCGTGTCACTTTTTATTTTAACCCTCGCGGTTTCCCTGCATAGAAGCTCCTACACAAGCTCTCCTGGGCTTACTCCCGCCTCACACTTAAGGGATGGGGTCTATAGCAATAAAGAAAAAGGTTATTCGATCAAATTTCCGCTCTGGTGGATAGTGGAAGAGTTCAATCAGGGAGAACAGATCAAGGCCTCAAGAACCGCGGATGGCGCCAAAGACCACTTTCAGGAAAAAGTTTCTCTTTCTATTGTCAAAAGCGATCAACCGATCCCCCTCGATTCATTTTTCAGTGAAAATATCAAAGGATTGAAAGAGCTTTTCAAATTTCAGGAAATCAAAAAGGGGGAAGTTTCATTGAATCAGACGGCGGCAAAATGGATTCTCTATTCTTTCCAGCCCGATTCGCTGAAAGACAATGTCCAGATTCTTCAATATTTTTTGGTCAAAAACAGGCAAACCTGCATTCTCACTTTTATCTCAACTCCAGCCCACTTCAACCAATATAAAAACCAGTTTCGGGAAATCGCACAAAGCTTCGAACTGAAATGAAATTGGCAAGAGTTGTCAAAAAAAGTAAAACCGGATTTGAAAATTTTTCACCTCCTCTCCAATCCCATTATTTACAATATCTCCCGTTCATCTTATAATTCCAACCAGAGATGAATTTTTAAAAGGGGGCGGGAGATGAAAACTCTTAAACCGATCATTCCACATCGATCAAATCCGAACGGTTTTTCAATGATTGAACTGGTTCTGGTGGCGGTAATTCTCGGCATTCTTATGGTACTCGCCTGGCCGATGTTTACCAACATGAAGGAAGACCGCAGAGACAATCGCGAAGCAGTGCTCACGTCGGTCAAGAGCGGAATCAATATCTATCGGGCAAATCAGGAAGCGCAAAATCTGGCCATTGTTTACCCCAATGCATTGGATAACGTCGCGGTGAACACCCCCTGCTCTAAAATGAACAAATGTTTCAGCAAAGTGATTCCGGAACCTGTCACCGACAGCCGATGGATGAAAGTGAATCAGAACCAGTATACCTGGTCGGTCACGCCGGGTGGTCCGGTCATCAACACCTTCACCTACAACCCGCAAACCGGCACTTTTCAATAATCAGCCGCCAACCCTCCCGTCATAAGATGTCATAATGTGGGGACTTTCACACCCTGCAGAACACGACTGTCCTCAATTTACCGCCCATACATTCTATAAACATCTAAAATGGAGGATTATATTAGAGGTGGCTGTAAAATCAATATGGCACAGTGTTTGCTGTTATTTGTATTGGAGGTTTATTATGGCCACAATACAACAAATCAGAACAAACCAGGCAGCTGCCAATGTCCAAGATCAACCTGTCTCCCCAAAAGGAGTTTCGCTCTCTTCAGGAGATGAAAATTCTGCAATCATTTCTTATCCTCCTCCCGGATCCTATCGACAAACCTCTCATTTTGGATCAGGGGTTTTCTCTGGAAGAGACGCAAAAAGCATTCTGGCTGGCAAAAAAGGGAAAAATTCTACTGAGAAAACTGAACCTGATATGAAAATTGCTTCTCGTGCAACTTCTCCTGCAGAAATAAAAAAAGCATTAGATTCTAAGGCGGAGCCGATAACTCTTGCAGAAATAGACCCCTATCATCGAGCAGGAGGCGTTTTAGAAAAAACCACTACCCTCTCTTTCAAATTAGACGGCCAAACGACGACGGTCACAGCTAATAATGGTCTCTTCAGAACAAAAGATAAAGGGTTGATCGCCATTATCAAAAGAAGAGGAATTGAAGGTTACAAAGCTATCTCAAAGCCGATTGGTGGCATGACTTATTTTGTTCCAGAGAACAAGGCACAGGAAATTGAAGATGCCTTGTCTGGAAAGAAAAGAGAACAGGCCAACGACTCTCCTCTAGGTGATTATCTGGGCTCTCTTTAGTCAACCGATAACGGTTTTTTACATCGGCTTACTTTTCTTGCCTACATTCTTTCGAATATATTTTTTCACGTAACTCTCCGGAAATACAGATATATACTCTATTTCCGGACTTTGTTACTGCTTCGCGTCAGAAACTCTCGCCCCTTTTCAACCGATAACTATAAACACCAGATAAAACCACGGAAGGGAGAAGTCCGTTTGGAGATCGTTCATCAAAACAAGGATCGTATGGCAAAATCCGATTTCGACAATGCAAAAACGGAGATTATTGATATCACCCCTCCCTCGTTTCCGAAGGAGAATACCGACTCCCATCATTTCAACAGGTTCCCGGATGAGCATTCGGAAAGGGAGATTGTGAACGGAGTTGCCGTTCTGGAAGAACTTCAGGTGAGGGGAAACCAGTATGTGAATCAATTTGGCGATACTCCCGAATCGATTCATTTGACGGTCGTTTTGAAAAATATTCTTTATACGAATTATGCTTTTTTTGAGGAGATGCAGTTAAAGAAAAAAACTCCTGAAGGACTGACCGCTGTTTTTGTGATGGGAGACTTGCAAAGGTTTGCCGACCAACACCTCAAAGTGCATGTCTATTTTTTAGATGAGGCAGATTACAAGGTTTGGAGAGCCAACAACTTGTCGCTCGGAAGAGTGATCAAGGAAGTAAAATCAAAAAAACAGAAAATGATAGGGATTTAATTTTATGAAAATACAATCGTCCCAACAAAATTCATTCAACTTAACTTCTCCTGATTCAAAAAAAGGGTTGAATACTTCGACTCAATCTCCATTTGAAAAGGCGTTGGATGGGAGAAGCAAAGAATCATCGCTTAAAGAATTTTCACCGACTGTTTACGCCAGTATTGAAATCGATATTCCCAATCTTTTTGCCAAAAAATTCAGCTAAACTTTTTATCCCCAATATTCTTCAAATAATTTTTC
>CAZSRQ010000065.1:0-12977 GCA_964609335.1 uncultured Pseudomonadota bacterium | reverse complement strand
GTTTGCAGAAAAATGAAACTCCTCAAACCTGTAGAACAAAACTGAATGGAGAAGAACCCAAAGTAGAATACCTGAACGATTGGAATTTCGCAGAAGAAGACTATTCGCAGCTTTCTGCAGAGTGGATGCAGCTTGGACGTCTGGATAGGGCAGCTCAGGCAGCCTGCTTTGCAATCAACGAAAATAAAGAGGAAACGCACTATTATGAACAGTTAAGTATGGCACTTTTTTTAAGACTCAACTCAATCAATGTGGAAGAAATGGCTCCCGATGCGATCGAGGTTTCCCAGGCTGAAATTTATCTCGATCCCCATAATCCCAACGCACATTTTCGATTGGCTCAGCTGGAGAAAAAAACAGCGGATCAACTTGCCCCAAAAAAAGATCCTGAAACCTTAAACACGAGAAATGAACTTTATTGGGAGGCGATCAATACTTTTCAAACTGCCATCGGTGACGCCAATTCTCCAAAGGAGGCTGCCGAGTTTTATTATCAGGCGGCCCAAACATGGCTCGAAAAAGCAGAGGTTCTGAAGGATCTTGAAAAATCTCAGGCCGAAATCGATCAAGCATTCGAGAATGCACTCACAGATTTGAACACTTCTCTGGAAAACCATCCGGAGGGAAAAGCCTGTTTTGCCATGGCAGAAACTCTTCAGAGGATAGAAGAGTCAAAAGAAGATAGTGGAGCAGTCTCCTCAGATGAGGCAAAAAAAGCACAATGGGGTTTAATCGCTGATTACTACAACGATGCGATCAGAACAGATAAAGCCGGCTTTCAAAACCCTGAAAATATTCTAACGCTGGCAACAGCACTCAAAAACGCAGAGAGATTTTCAGAAGCCCGCGATTGGCTCAAAAGACTCATCAAAAAAGATCGGCATAACCCTGAGCTACAATTCGGGTTGGCGACTCTGGAAGAAAAATTGGGACATAGAATAAGAGCGCGAGTTGCTTACTACAACGCAAAAAAAGATTTGATTCGACAAGGAGAAGATCAGAATTCAGGAATGATGACAGATATTTTAGACGGTCTTTCTAGAACAAAAAGAGCAGTTTGGTTTACTAGAAAAGCTTCTCAAAAAGCAGTCAGTTAAAAAATACAATTTGATATTAAGGGCACCTCTAAAAACTCAAATGTATGGTTCGACTACGCTCACCATGTCCCTATAGCTTATTGATTTCCTGGGTGGGACATCCTGAGCCTGTCGAAGGATCATTGAGAATCATGAGTTTTTAGAGGTGCCCTTAAAAATTCTCCTTTCTTTTAAAGAGAGGTTTTTAGAAGAAATTCACTGCGTTATTCTGATTATTTTCCGAAACCTTTTTTCTTTTCTGCCGAAAATAATTTCACTCGTTTGCATATCAACTTTTAAACAAGAGAAATAAAAATGGCTCTTTCAATTGGATCAACCGCTACAGCTCTACCTATCGCAACCACTATCGATCGAGTTTCCAAATTTGGAAAAGAAATTCCTTGCACTTATAACAATTCCCAACTGGCAAGCAGTGCAGCCGCTTCAAGAGGAACTTTATACAGACCCCGATCTCCGACTCACCCACAATATTATCTGTTTAACCTGATGGGAGCCCATACCGTACAAACCGCCAGAATATTCGATCCGAAAGGAAATGAGATTACCCTGGGAGGACTCTCGGGAATCGGAAACTGCAAAACAAACAGTTCCTATGGCCAAAATATTTTTGCCTGCGACCTGGTGCCTGATCTCAAAAGCCATCAGGTTTTGCATCCGGCCATTTTCAGTTTTAATTCGGGATTCGGTTTTTTCTTTCCGAATCCACCCCAAGCGGTTTTGCTTCCCCAGGCCGATTCAAGATGGAAAATAGAAAAGTGGGATATTGAAAGCGTCGCCTCGGCAACCACTGCCCAAGGAATCAGCTATTATTTTTTGGGGACTGAACCGATTCGATTAGAAACATCTGCTTCGACCGATGCAAAAAAAATAAAAGAGAAAAAACCTCCCCAAATGATTTGGTATTCGACGAAGGATCAAACTGCCCGTTATTTGACGCTTCCTGAATCGATGAAAATGGCAAAAACCAATTTGGGAATTGAAGGATTAGATACCGCTTTTGATCCGAACACCCAAGAAACGACTCTATACGTCGGTTTCGAAAACAGACCGGGAGAAGAATTCGGCAATGGCACCCCCATTTATCGTTATCTGTTCAAAGAAAATCCGGCAGAAGGAAGATGGTTGGAGCAGCCTTTGGAATTTCAGTTCAATGAACTTCTACCTCGGGAAAACCCCAAAATCCCTACTGAAGCGGTCTGCTACGAAAATCTGGATACGGTAAACGGTTTACCGATGAGCGCTCTTGGATATTCAGCGTATGAAACGATGGGACTTTCCGATCTTCAGTTTATCGAAAAGACAACCAATGGAGATGTGAGGTTTTTGGTGGTCAGTCGTGGCGGTGTCGGATTTTATAAAGCCAAAAAAGAGAGCGGTAGGCCCGAAGAAATCTCGGGCCAATTTTACGTGCAAGTGGACGATGTCTGGTTTGATCAAAATGGAAAACTGGTTCAAAAAACTCCGGTTAAAATTTCATCAGATCTTTTTAGTACCGAGAAATGGCAACCGTATAACATCGAGGGAATCCGGTTATTCAAAAATGAAAAAGGAGAAATGTTTGCCGTGCTGTTTACGGACAATAATCTTAAGGATTTTGATCCTATAAAAATGAAAACAACTCCTAAAGATATTTTGGGATCTTCAACCCTTTTTTTGGGAGCGCAAGTAACCGAGCAAACAAAGTAGAAACTGCTTTCTTCTTTTTTCAAACGCCTAAAAAACCTTGCTGATTTGAACGGAAGGAATATGAGTCGCCTGCTGAATCAATCCCTGAACCTCTCCGATCGAGAACGATTCTTCTGGAAAAATCTGGTTTAAATAAATCGAATATTTTCCGGCCGGCATTTTCGAATAATCGAGTTGGAAACCGATGAGCAATTCGCCCACTTCCGCTTCGGGAGGGTTGACGCTACTCGCATCATCTTTATAATAAAGATTGCAGGTAACCCCCTGGGCTGCCAATTGTGGATCCCACTCAACCTTGACGATCATCGAACCTTTGGTTCCTTCCGCTCCCCACCAGGTGACATCGGTCAAATTGAGATTTTTTTCCCCGGGGCTCATGCTTCCATTCATCACAATCGGGTTTAAATTTTTTTCTGAATAAAATTTGGTTCCGTAAAAATTCTTGTTGAAATCAAAACCGGCAAATCCACTAGTTTTTGGATCGAGAAGTTTTCTGCCATCGACAGGATTATTCAATAAAGTCGGGATTCTCACATAATGGGGATAAAAAAGAAAATCGCTCTCCACTTTCGGACTCACTCTGATCGGCCCCAAACTTTTGTAAGCGGTAACTCTGCGAATCAGACGAATCGGGCCCAGGCGATATCCCACCCTTTTCGAGGTGATATTTTCTTCTTCCACTTTAAAATCGAAGAAATTCCGAATGGCGAGAAGAACACGTACCTTGAAGCGATCGAGAATATTGGTTGTACTATTTGCCTGATTCTTAATGACTAATTCTTCTTGGACAACCGGATGCTTTAAATTAAAACGAGCTTTATAACCGCTCGTCTCAATCGAATCAGTTTGTGGATGATATTGAATCTGATTTTTATCATTTTTCAAAAAGTTTTTTGGATTGAAGAGGAGATAAGCATATCGATCCTGAAATTTTACTTCGAGAACTTCAACGGCGGTTGGGAAAGTGGCCGCTTTCTCTCCCATCTCTTTTGACATAAAAAGAATCACTTCATCTTCATCGAGTTTTCCATCTCCCTTAGGTAGATCAATTCTTCGCGAAAATGATTCATCGAGCACCCATTTTCTAGTGCCAATGAGCGGATCGTACCCTTTTTCATCAATCTGAAACGAAATTCCTTTCCATTCTCCATTCTTGAAAACCAACAGATCGATTTTTGAAATTTCTTTTCCTGAAAACGAGGGGATTTTTTTACCCGATATTTCGATCACGCTGATCGAAGAGAGGGCAAAAACATTTTTGGAAATCAAAACGAAGGAAAAAAACAAAACCAGAAATGAAATTTTTAAAATTCTATCAAACATATTTTTTCTCTCACTCACGTTACACAATTTTTCGGGGGATTCCCCTGCCTGCCGGCAAGGCACGGCGTTCAAATGCCTGCGGGAATGACCACCATTAAAAATCCTTTCTCAAACTGACCGGATTCAGGCCTTCAAACTCCTCCAAAATTTCCCGCGAACGGGAATTGATCTCTTTTGGAACCACAATATTGGAGATCACAAACAGATCTCCCACCTGATGAGTTTCAAGATCAGGAGCCCCTTTTCCCTTCAAACGAAATTTTTGACCCGAATTGGTTCCGGCCGGAATTTTCAGATCGGCATGCCCTTCAAGCGTCGGCACCCGAATCACACTCCCCAAAACCGCTTCTCCGATCGAAAGGGGAGCCTCGATAAAAAGATCATTTCCTTCACGCCAAAAAAGTTTGTGCGGTTTCACCTTGATCTCAATAAACAGATCACCTGCTTTTCCTCCTCCAGAGCCAGCCTCCCCTTTTCCGGCCAGACGGATTTTTGACCCGTTATTCACTCCTGCCGGAATTTTCACATTGATCTTTTCGACCTTCCCGGCGCGGGGAACTGAGATTTTGGAAGTCGATCCACGAATCGCCTCGAGAAACTCGATTTCCATTGAATAATACAGATCTTTTCCACGGGTCGAGGGAACATCGGGCCTCGGTCTTTCTCTCTCCTTTTTTCCCCGGTTGACTCCAAAAATATCCCCGAAAATATCCCCCAAATCATTCGAATCAAAAGATCGGCGGCCATACGAAGCCCCCGAAGATTGTCCCGGAGCATTCCGTCCGACATTTTTAAAGATTTCATTCAAATCATCGACGCCAAAACCTCCGGAACCTGGATTCCCCTGCCATTGATATCCGCCGGATGAATTATATCCTGCCGATCTCCCCTGACTTGGATAATCTCCAAACAGGTCATACTGTTTTCTTTTTGATTTATCGGAAAGGGTTTCGTACGCCTCAGAGATCTCCTTGAATTTCTCTTCCGCCTGCTTATCCCCTTTATTGACATCGGGATGATAAAGCTTTGCTAAACGACGATAGCTCTTTTTCAGCTCATCTTCAGTTGCCGTTCGAGGAACTCCTAAAATTTGGTAGAAATCTTTGGACATTGAAAACGGTTTAGGGGTTGAGGGTTAGAAGTCGGGAGTTAGGAAAATTAAATAATATTTTTTACCCCCAACCCCTATCCCCCAACTCCGAACTATTTAGCTCTTTCCATATATTCATGAGTCACAGGGTCGATACGGATCATATCTCCCTCGTTCACAAACTGGGGGACTTTGATCGTAATTCCGGTTTCAATTTTTGCCGGTTTATAACTCGAAGTGGCAGTTTGTCCTTTTAATGACGGCTCGGTTTCAATCACCTTGAAATCCATGAATTTGGGAAGATCAACCCCCACCGGTTTTCCCTCATAAAACTGGACATCAATCACCGTGTCAGGAAGCAGAAAATTCGCAGCATCTCCCAGCTCACCACTGTTCAATTGAACCTGTTCATAATTTTGGGTGTTCATGAAATTAAAAACATCGTCTTCTTTGTAAAGAAACTGCATTTTCTGGTTTTGAAGAGTGACCCGCTCGACTTTATCGAATGATGAAAACCGCTGCTCGAGCTGCATATTTGTCCGAATATTTCTCATTTTTATCTGCATAAAGGCTCGCAAATTTCCCGGGGTTCGGTGGATCGATTCCATGACATAATAAACATTCCCCTCGAATTCGATCAGCATTCCAGGCCTGATTTGATTGGCTGACATCATGTTCCTTCTCCTTTTAGATAGATAAATAAACTTAAAAACGAGATTTTCCGTAACATAACTATTATATCAGGGCAAGAGTTCCGCTCTCTTTAATTTATAGGGAGAATTAAGTGGATTATTTAAAACAATTTTAAGTAGAAGAAGATCGGTTTATCCAAATTTAACAATATTAGGGAGAAATTATGGCTGTTGCTGTTACCAACGGGGTCAAAATCGAGGTAAATTCTGAATATATTCCAGAACGATCCGATCCAAAACAAAACTATTACTTTTTTGCCTATCATATCAAAATCATCAATGAAGGATCCGAAACAGTCCAGTTGATTAGCCGACATTGGATCATCACCGATTTCAATGGAAAGCAGGAAGAGGTCAAAGGGGAAGGGGTAGTGGGAGATCAACCCCTTTTAGAGCCGGGAGAATCCTATTCTTATACCAGCTTTTGTCCGCTCACCACTTCGACTGGAACCATGGTCGGAACCTATCAAATGGTCACCAACGAAGGGGAAAGCTTCGATGCGAATATTCCACTATTCAATTTGGAGATGGAGAAAATTGTTTTTCACTGATCTTCTGAAAATTTTTATTGTTTAACCAATTCCATTTTTACCCCAATCGCTCCACCATTCAGCTGTTTTAGATTGTCGTTATTGGGAAGTGGCGCCGCAAAAACTACGGTCATTTTATTGCCATCAGAAGGAGATCCGGTTAAAGAAATAGAATCGGGAGTTCCGTCATTTTTTAAGACATCGGGTGCAGTAACGGTGACACTCCCCGTCGTCATTTGCACTGCAGGAACGGTCAATAATCCCTTGGCGACAAAGTCAACTTTTGGAAAATCTAGATCTTTATTTTGAGCAAAGGTTCCTTCGTAGAAATCAGAAGCCAAATTGATCGGAACTCCTCCTTCGATCACCCCCGGAGCAGGAATATTAAATTGTGGAAATTCCCCACTTGCTCCATCGATGGTTGCCTTCCCATTATTATCAACATAAAATTTGAGCGGCGATTTTACATCGGTTGAAGGAATGACAGTCACCAACTGACCTCCAGGAATATCTTTGTCTTTCATGGTAATCGTCATTTGATTCACTTTAAACGTTTGAGCGGTTCCGCGATCTCCACATCCTTCGAGTGCTTCAGGAGCAGTTCCTTTCAATTGAAATTGAAACACCCCCAATGCAGGATCTCTCAAGAAAAGATCAACCACCGAAGTATCAATTTCCCCTTTTTTCGCGTTCGTCGTTTTTCGAGTAATATAGGAAACATTAATTTTTAAAATTCCCCCAACGGGGACTACCAAATCTTGATCTCCAGAAATGACATTTCCTACGGCTGGAAATTCTTGGCTGTCGCCTATAGTCGCCCGTTGAATTCTAAATTTATTGGACTCGTTCGTCCCCCCCTCAAAATAGATTCCGTTAATGACTTGAGGCTTATCGTTATTGGTATTTCTATAAATGATTTCTTTCGACTGAAGTTGGCATGCTTTAGTCTGAAATTCGAGACTATCTACGATGGAAGCAAATTGCTCGGGGCCATGATTGTTGAGACTTGCACAACCGGCAGAGAAAAAAAGCAGAGAAAAAAATGAGATCAGTAAGAAGAATCTTTGTTGCATATAAAAAGCCTCCCTTAATAGTTTTATCGGCTTAAAAGAGCTGAAGGTTGCCAACGATTGCGACTATTTTTTTGACGCTATGCGGCAAAATCTTCAGTTATTTTAACAACTTACTACTCTTGTTTGTCAAAAAGATCAACCCTCAAAACCAACTTTAATTGGGGCACCTCTAAAAACCGACCCTTCGACAAACTCAGATTGTCCCAATTGGATTTAATGGGACATGGTGAGCCTGTCGAACCATCCAATGGGGTTTTTAGAGGTGTCCATTGATTTCTTTTCACTTTTGAGCACTTTTTGAACCCACTTGCACTATCACTCACATCATTAGACAAAATTTAATTTTTATTTTCATAAACTTAAGATTATTTTTTTACCCATTACTTTAAGTAAAATCGCTCTTTAAAATCAACGATAGGCTTCGGATACGGAGAAGCAAAAAGTTTGCACCCATTTAAAAATAAGAGGTTTTTATGAAAAGGGCAATTTTCAAACGAGTCAACTCAACCCTCCTTTTTTTGGCGGTTGTTTTTGGACTGGGTATCAGCAGCTTCGCCCAATCTCTTAATCCACTCGAAACCCAACCTTCTGATTTCGGAGAGATACAAAGAAATATCGATCCTCAAAAAGAAAGCATCCACTCCAACAAGAATGAGCCACAAAAACCGGTTCTTTCAGAGATGGAAGCTTTTGTCGCGCAAGCAAAACAGTCGGCCATAGAAAACCGTGAGGCAAAAAGCGGCGAACCCCAATAAATCGTTGGCTAACCTTCTCTTCGATTATATGCTCTGAAAATGCGCCGTTTTGGAAAACTGTTTTTCATTCTTTCATTTTTTTCCCATCTTCCGCTTTTACAGGCTGAACCGATTTTTCCCCAAGGAGATGGCCTCATCCGACTCTACAATTATCATCTCGACGAATTTGCTGAAATCTCGTTCAGAAAAAATGGAAAAATCATTCAAGCAGGATTTGATCAGATCCATCATCTTTTAAGATCCCGAGATAATGAAGAGATCATCCCTATCGACATTCGATTATTGGATCTGATCGATTCAATTCAAGATCATTTTAAAATCGATACAGTTGAAATCATTTCCGGTTATCGTCGAAAAGAGCTGAACAGTGAACTGCTCAAAACCGGGCATTCGGTAAGCCCAGTCAGCCTGCACACCCAAGGAAAAGCGATCGATATTCATATCGATGAAATCCGCGAGGAAACTGTTCGGGATTATGCCTTAAAATTAAGGGTTGGAGGGGTGGGATATTATGGTCCACTCGACTTTGTTCATCTGGATGTCGGACCGGTAAGGCAATGGAGTGAGGGTTTAAACTCCCCTCGTAAACTCGTTGGAGTGACCGACCCAAAAAATCCAATTCAATTGACCAGCAACAAGAACGATTTTCTTGCAGGAGAAATAGCGCAATTAGAATGGAAGGTCCTCCCCTCCTCGATTCAGAGGATGACACTAGAACATTTCTTGAGAGGTCAATGGAGATCGAGTGGCACTTACAAAGTCGCCGAAAAAAATTGGAAAATTTCAACCAACGATCAACTTTTCAGGGATGAAAATGGAAACCCAAGATTCGGGAAATACCGATGGATATTTAAAATACCAAAAGGAGAGAAAGTACTTTCATCGAATGAATTTTATTTAAAAAAAGAATAACAAGCTTTTACTGCCGATCGCAAAACCTCGTCATTCCTGCATAGGCTATCGATCGCGGCAGGTGGGCAGGAGCCCCACTTTAAAATCGATTTCCACGAGTCAATTACAACAAATGCCTCGAAATCACGATTCTCTGTACTTCGCTCGTCCCTTCCCCGATCTCAAGCAATCGTTGATCCCGATAAAATTTGGCGACCGGATACTCTTCCATCAATCCATATCCGCCATGGATCTGCACCGCATGATCAACCACTCTTCCCATCACCTCGGAAGTATAAAGTTTCGCCATCGCCGCCTCTTTTGCGAAAGGTCGCCCCTGATCTTTCAGCCAACACGCTTTGTATAAGAGATTGCGGGCCGCTTCGATCTCCATGGCACAATCGGCCAGTTTAAAAGCGATCACCTGATGATCGACCAACGGTTTTCCAAATGCTTTTCGTTCTTGGGCATATTTTAACGCCGCTTCAAATGCCCCTTGCGCGCCACCCAGACCCATCGCTGCAATACCGAGCCTTCCGGAGTCGAGGGTTTGCAGCATCTGCTTAAAACCGCTTCCTACCTGTCCCAGAAGGTTTTCTTCGGGGACTTCGCAATGGTCAAAATACATTTCGGAGGTATTCGAGGATCGCCAGGTCATTTTGTTATGCATCGTTCGGGCGGTAAATCCTTTGGTTCCCTGTTCTACAATCACGCAAGAAAGTGCTTTCTTCCCTTTGGCATCGGTTCCGGTCACCGCTTGGACTGTCACTCCCGCCGTCATTGGGTTGGAGCCGTTTGTGATGAAAATTTTTGAACCGTTGATGATCCATTTTCCATTTTTCAATTCCGCTTTTGTTTTTGAATTTCCAGCATCGCTTCCGGCATCGGGTTCGGTAAGTCCAAACGCCCAAAGTTTTTTCCCGGCGCAAAGATCGGGAAGATATTTCTGTTTCTGAGCCTCGGTTCCAAAATGATAAAATGGATTGATTCCCAGGGTGTTCGCCGCCGCTACCGTTGCAGCCTGGCAACCATCGACCCGGGCAATCTCTTCGACAGCAATCACATAGCTTAAATAATCGAGCCCTTGTCCGTTGTATTTCGGATCGACGGTCATTCCGAACAGGCCAAGTTCACCCATTTTTTGGGTGATATCGCAGGAAAACTCCTCTTTTTCATCAAGCTTTTGACGAACCGGCAAGATTTCCCCTTCGGCAAAATCACGAATCGTTTTTCGCAACATTTCTTGTTCGGGGGTTAGATCATATGAGAGGGACATAAATTCTCCATAAAAACATCTTAATGTAGGGGCGAATCTTGTGTTCGCCCTAAAAATGTTGGCAATTACACAAATGTTTATTAAAACTCGAAAAATTAGGGCGAACACAAGATTCGCCCCTCCGAATGATAAATGAATCAAATTAATAACTGATTAAACCCTTTTTCTTGAAGGTATTTGGGATATAAATCGTATGCAGGTTTGATGACCGGTAACAATTTCAAAACCTTTGGAATCGGCCCTTTCGCCACCATCTCACGTCTGGTGAGTGCAGCGAGCAGGTTCACTTTTCCGAACCAGAAACGATGCGCGACATCGGCTTTCATGCTCATTTCAACTTCCGGTTTCAAGGTAGTGTCATTAAAAAGGATTTGAACCGGCTCTTTCGAGCAATCAACCGTAATGGTTAAGCTGGGTTCTGTATAAGAAAATCGTAAAACCAAACCGGATGCTTTTAATTTTGGACCAATCGAGGGATCTTCAATCAAATTTTTGAAAAATCCTCCCAAAACTTCTTGAAGTCTTTCGCTGTTTTCAAAATAGGCCATAATTTTTCTCCTTTATGATCAACGGTATGAATCCCGAGGGGACAAATCTTCTCTAATACGCTTTCTGCAAGGTTTTCAAGATCTCTTCTTCAATTACTTCTCTTGGATTATAAAAGCTTGAGCCATCTTCGACTGCTAATCCGGCAATTTTAGAAAGGTCGGATTCTTTGACTTGGGCATCTTTTAAACGGTCGGGAAGACCACAAATTATTTTTAACTCTTGTCGCAAACTGATCACTTTTTGAATCACCGCTTTTGCCTGTTCGTCGATTGACATTGAGGAAATGTTGATTTTTAAAGGAAGTGCCAATGCTGCATAGTTTTCTTTTGAGACCTCGAAGTTGTATTCCATCCCCCACGGAAGAAGAATGCTGTTCGCCAACCCATGAGGCACATGGGAAATCGCGCCTGTCGCATGACTCATCGAATGAACCACCCCGACCATCGCATGATCAAACGCAACCCCGGCCATATTCGACGCGGTGAGGAGCGCACTTCTCGCCTGAAGATTTTTTCCCTCTTTTACGGCGAGCGGAAGATAGTCAAAAACCAACTGAATCGCCTTCATCGCCAATCCATCGGAAAAAGGATTTTTTTCGAGCGAGGTAAACGCCTCGATCGCGTGGGTGAGCGCATCCATTCCGGTCATGGCGGTCAATTGGGGAGGAAGAGAAAGCGTAAGCTCAGGATCAAGCACCGCAAGATTGGGAACCAAAAAACGATCGACAAAAGAAAGTTTCACCTCTTTTTCTTCATCTAAAATCACAGCGACTTTGGTGACTTCACTTCCTGTTCCCGCGGTCGTTGGAATTGCAATGAAAGGTTTGAGCGGAGCTGTCAAGGTTTGCGCACCCGAATAATCATTCACCAGATCTCCACCCAAAGTGAGAAGGATGTTGGCCGCTTTTGCCGTATCCATCACGCTTCCGCCGCCGATCGCCAAAACCCCATTGGCATCGATTGACTTTCCGAGATCGGCCGCTTTTTGAACTACCCTGATTTCTGAATTGGGTGGAACCTCCGAAAAAACGACTATTTTCTCAATTCCGGAGTTTTTTATCCCTTCGACAATCGGATGGATTAATCCGGAATCAAATAAAAATTTATCAGTAATAATCAGCAAACTAGAAATTCCAAACGCGCCTAATTCGTTGGAAAAATCCTTCGAAATTCCGGCCTGAAAAATGATTTTTGTCGGCAAATTAAATTGAAAAAATTCGGGAATCATACCGCCTCTTTCTCCCAAAGGGTAATCTGTTTGATCTCAGGATGATCGGTGAGTGGAACCGGAAATTTCCCGGTGAAACAGGCATCGCAAAATCCTTGGGAACCATTTTTTTGAAAATAATAAAGTCTTTCGGGCGAGAGATAAGCAAGCGTGTTACAGGTTAAGTATTGGGTAATTTCATCGAGACTGTGGGTTGCTGCAATCAGCTCTTTTCGGGTGGGAGTATCAATCCCGTAAAAACAGGGCCAGATCGTTGGGGGAGAAGAAATTCGAAAATGCACTTCTTTGGCGCCTGCTTCTTTGATCATCTTGATAATTTTTCTGGATGTGGTTCCACGCACAATCGAATCATCAATCAAAATCACCCTTTTTCCTTTTAAAACTTCCCGAACCGCATTCAATTTCACTTTTACACCGAAGTGCCGAATACTGTCTTGAGGCTCAATAAAAGTTCTTCCGACATAATGGTTTCGAATTAGCCCCATTTGAAAAGGGATTTTGGATTCTTCAGCATAACCGATCGCAGCAGGAACTCCGGAATCAGGAATCGGCACAACAATATCTGCCTCGACCGGATGTTCTTTTGCCAACTCCCGGCCAAATCCTTTACGGATTTCATAAACATTTTTTCCATCGAGCGTTGAGTCAGGTCGAGCGAAATAAATATATTCAAAAATACATTTTGCCGATTTTTGTTTTTTAAAGGGAAAATACGATTTCATCCCCTGCGGATCAACGACAATAATTTCACCCGGCTCAACATCACGAACAAATTTGGCCTCAATCAG
>CAZSRQ010000064.1:0-13173 GCA_964609335.1 uncultured Pseudomonadota bacterium | reverse complement strand
ATGCAAGACATACACCCGTATGATGATTTGTTGCTCGATAAAAAAAGAATTCTATGGGGATTGATGTTGGCTCCCTGTGTTGTTTTGTTTGTCTTTTTCGCTCCGGTGAATATTTTTAAAGCACTGGTTCTTCTGGTTTCGGCCGTTTGTCTCAATGAATTTATGAATTTGGCCTTGCCGAAACATCCCTCTTCTTCTCCTAAACTTGGAATTCTGCTCGGAACCTTCTTTTCAGGGATCGTTCTTTTCGCCGACAAAACAACCCTCTTCTGGGCAGCCGGTTTAGCGCTGATCTTAATGATTACATTTTGTTATTATCTTTTTTGTCGTCATGATCTCTCGGTGGTTCTTTTACAAATTTCTCTCACGGTATTTGGTGCGATTTATGTGGGATGTTTGATTTCATACGTCGGTCTTCTTCGGGCAGCCGATCATGGAGTTTTCTGGGTATTTTTGACGGTTGGCTCTACTTTTATGGCAGATACAGGAGCCTATTTCACGGGTCATTTAATCGGAAAACATAAGCTGGCCCCTTTGGTTTCTCCAGGAAAAACCATCGAAGGATTTGTCGGTGGAATCGTGGCGAGTATTCTTGCGGCATTCTTATGTAAGTTTCTTTTTTGGAGGGAGTTTTCCTTTCTCTCCTGTTTCATCCTAGGGGCTTTCATCGGCATTGTCGGTCCCATTGGCGATTTGTCGGAGTCTCTCATCAAAAGAAGTGTGAATGTAAAAGACTCAGGACAATTCATTCCAGGGCATGGTGGACTGCTCGATCGGGTCGATGCGCTTCTTTTTACCGCACCAACGGTTTATTATTATGTGAAGTTTTTATATTGATTAGCTTTCGGCGATCAGCCGTCAGCAGTCAGCTTGGATCTTCCAAGTTGAAAACTGAAAGCTGAGAGCTGAATGCTGAATGCTGAATGCTGAAAAATATCTCCATTTTAGGTTCTACCGGCTCCATTGGAGTGAATACGCTCGAAGTTGTCCGCTCGCATCCAGATAAATTTAAAGTCATTGCTTTGTCCTGTGGAAAAAATCTCGAAAAAGTAAAAGAGCAGATTTTAGAATTCAAGCCTTTGCTCGTTAGTGTTCAAAAAGAGCAGGATGCAGAAACCTTGAAAAATTCTTTCTCTTCCAAAAATATTCCCAAAATTGTTTTCGGAGAAAATGGCAATATTGAGGTTGCAACTCATCCTCAAACCAATCTTGTCGTTTCAGCCATTGTGGGCGCGATTGGATTGGTACCTACTTTGCGGGCGATTCAGGCGAAAAAAGCGATTGCTCTGGCAAATAAAGAAACAATGGTGGTGGCAGGAGAGTTGATGAATCTTGCGGCCAAAGAGGCGCAAGTTGATATTTTTCCGGTTGATAGCGAGCATAACGCCATTTTTCAATGTTTGATTGGCCATAAAAAAGAGGAAGTGAAAAGGTTGATTTTGACCGCCTCGGGTGGGCCATTTTTGCATCTCTCCAAAAAAGAGCTAGAAAAAGTGACGTTGGAGCAGGCGTTAAGGCATCCCAAATGGAAAATGGGGGCCAAAATAACCATCGACTCTGCAACACTGATGAATAAAGGGTTAGAAGTGATCGAGGCGAGATGGCTTTTTAATATTCCGGAGAATCAGATCGATGTTCATATTCATCCCCAAAGTGTTATCCATTCGATGGTTGAATATTACGATGGATCGGTGATCGCCCAGCTCGGAATCCCGGATATGCAGATTCCGATTGCCTATGCGCTCAGTTATCCAAACCGTTTGCCGAACAGGCTTCCTTCTCTCGATCTTTGTCAAGTTCGGGATCTTAATTTTTATCCTCCCGATCTCGAAAAGTTTGAATGTTTGGCTCTTGCGAAACAGGCATTGACGCTTGGCGGAGAGGCTCCCTGTCTTCTCAATGCGGCGAATGAAGTCGTGGTGCAGGCATATTTAGATCAACAAATCCACTTTCTCGATATTCCCCGAATTGTCAGGAAAGTTTTGCTCGAACATCCAACCAAACAGATCACTTCGTTAGAACAATTGCTAGAAACGGATCGTTTCGCTAGAATGAGAGCTGCTGAAATGATTCAAGAGCAAAAAGCAAATTCAGTTTCCAAAACAACCTATTCTCATCTCTCATCGGAGGCTTCTCAGACATGACGATCATCACTTTTCTGTATTTCATTGTAGGCTTGGGACTGCTCATCTTTATCCACGAACTCGGTCATTTTCTTGTTGCCAAAAGAGCCGGGATTCGGGTGGAGAAATTTTCGCTCGGATTTGGTCCGAAGCTGATCGCCTTTACCCGGGGAGAGACCGAATATCGGCTCTCGCTTCTTCCACTCGGGGGTTATGTAAAAATGTCGGGTGAAGATCCATCCGAAGAAAAAGAAGAGACGGCAAACGATCCACGCAGTTTTTCTGCACAATCTTTGAGAAAGCGCATCGCCGTCGTGGCGGCCGGTCCGGTCATGAATCTGGTTCTTGCTCTGGTTCTGATGCCGTTGGTTTTCATGATTGGTCGAATGGAGCCAAACTTCATCCAGCAACCTCCTATCGTCATCGGAGTCAAGAAAGATTCTCCCGCCCAAAAAATTGAACTTCAAACTGGAGATCAGATCAGTTCTATCAATGGAGTCGAAACTCCAACATGGGATATCGCTTTGCAAAGAATTTTGATCAGCCCTGAAGAAGAGGTGACGCTCGAAATTATTCGAAAAAATTCCAAAGTTAAAGAATCTAAAAAAGTTCGTCTCTCGACGGCCAAAGAGGGGAAGGTCGGATTTCTTGGGGTAGAGCCGCATTTTTTCATTGGAAACGAGGCGGTGATTGACAAGGTCATTCCCGATTCTCCCGCTGAAAAAGCGGGCATTCAGCCAAAAGACGAAGTGGTCTCCATTAATGGCGAATCGATTCAAACCTGGGATGGAATTACCGATAAGATTGCCGAACTTCAAGGGAAGCCGGCTCTTTTTGGAATCGTCCGAAAAGGGGAAAAAGTTTCACTTTCTTTGACACCGAGGTTTGATGAACCTTTGAAAAAATGGCTGATCGGAATCACGAAAGAATCTTCGAAAAAGAATTTTGCGGTTCACAAGTACGGTTTTGTCGGTGGAATCAAAAAAGGGCTCGAAGAATATAAAAGACTTTTTGGTCTGACGCTTGAGGTGTTGAAAAAACTTTTCAGCTTGCAGCTTTCCTACAAAACGTTGGGAGGGCCGATCCAGATAGCCCAGGCGACAGCCAATGCAGCAGAATCAGGCTTTGGAGACTTTATCTATTTCTTAAGTTTTCTGAGTATCCAATTGGGGGTTTTGAATCTTCTTCCGATTCCAGTGCTGGATGGAGGACATCTCTTTTTCATGGGCTATGAGGCGATTCGCCGAAAACCGCTCTCGATCCGGAAAAGAATGATTGCGCAACAGATCGGAATGGCACTTTTATTTACCCTGATGATTTTGGTGACGTTCAACGATATCAATTCGATCTGGGGAATTGAAAAGCTGTTTCATAAAGTGGTGGGCTGGTTTTAGTTGTGAAAATATTAGCGATAGATAGTTCGAGTGAATCTGGATCGATTGCGCTGACTGAAAATGAGGTTGTTCTGTTTGAGTCGGTTTGGCATCCAAAGTCGGGTCATACGGCAGAGCTCACTTCTCAATTGTACGAAGCTTGTCTTGAAACAAAAATCCCCTTATCTGAAATAGAGGCATTTGCTATCACGATTGGCCCAGGCTCGTTTACTGGGGTTCGAGTCGCCTTGAGTTTTTTGAAAGGGATGGTTTTGCTCTCAGAGAAGCCGGTGGTGCCACTGTCCACTTTATCGGTTCTCGCCGCTTCTGTTCGTGAAGAGGGTTTGATCTGCCCGATCCTCAATGCGCGGAGGGAAGAGGTTTTTTCTGCGGTTTACCGACATGCTTCTTCGGAATATCTCAATATCCTCGAAGAAAAAGGGGAATCTCCCGAAGTTTTTTTTGACCGGTTAAAAGAGCAGTTTTTGAATTCGGATGAGTCGATTTTCTTTTTGGGATCGGGAGCGAGAAAATATTCATCGTTCATTGATGCATTTCCAAAACAGAAGAAAACGATTTTTCCAATTTCCTTCGATACGATCAAAGCATCCGTTCTCGCTCAGCTAGCTTTCAAGCAAATTCAAAAAGGGGAGTTTTTAAAAGGGGCGGAAAACCTCGTTCCAGAGTATCTGCGAGCCTCAGAAGCAGAACTCCGCCTAAAAAAGGTTGAATCTTGACTTGAAAAAGAAATAGGTTCTCTAATATAAGAAGAGGGGTACAGGGCTCATTGTTTGAGTTGATAAGAAAAATAGGGAGGAAGCAAAAATTATTGTTTAACCTTGAATCACCCTTTAACCAATATAAGGAGGATTTATGGAATTAAAAGATCAAGAGTTAGTCAATCGTCTTGTCTCTGAGGTTCCTGAATTAAAGAATCTTTGGAGCGAGCATCTAAAGTTTGAACAACGGCTTGAGAAGTTGGGCAATAAACCTTTCTTAACCCCCCCAGATCAGCAAGAAAAGAAAAAGCTTCAACTGGCGAAATTGAGTGGTAAGAGAAAGATCGAGCAGATTTTAGAGAAGTATCGATAAAAGAAGTTGGGGGTTAGGAGTTCGGGGTTAGGAGTTTTTTTACTCCTAACTCCCGACCCCTAACCCCAAACTGTTTTATATTCTATGCAACTAACCGGCGCGCAAATAGTCATTGAATCGATGAAAGATTTAGGGGTTGATCTTGTTTTCGGTTATCCGGGAGGCGCCATCCTCTACGTTTACGACGAGATTTATAAGCATCCTGAAATCAGACATATTTTGGTGAGACATGAACAGGGGGCGGTTCATATGGCGGATGGTTACGCCCGCGTAACCGGAAAACCAGGGGTGGTCATTGTCACCTCCGGACCTGGTGCGACCAATACCGTCACAGGCCTCGCAACCGCGTATATGGATTCTATCCCGATGGTTGTTTTTACCGGACAGGTTTCGGTTCCGATGATCGGGAACGATGCATTCCAGGAAGCAGATGTGGTCGGGATTACCCGTTCATGCACCAAACATAATTATTTGGTGAAAGATGTCAAAGATCTTCAACGGGTGATCAAAGAAGCGTTTCATGTGGCAACGGCCGGACGGCCAGGCCCCGTGGTTGTTGATATTCCGAAAGATGTCCAACAACATCTCACCGAATATGTCCCCATGAGTGAAATCAAAGTGAGATCTCCCAAAGGGACACCGATTGGAGATCCCAAGCAGATCCAAAAAGGGTTTGATCTTCTAATCGCAGCAAAATCCCCGTTGTTCTATGTGGGCGGAGGGGCGGTTCTTTCGAATGCCTCCAAAGAGGTGTTTGAATTGGCCCATCTTCTTGATGTTCCAGTCGCAATGACCTTGATGGGGCTCGGTGCTTTCCCCGGAGTCGATTCTCTTTCTCTCGGAATGCTCGGAATGCACGGCACCTATTATTCCAACATGGCGATTAATCACTGCGATGTTCTGTTCGCGATTGGAAGCCGTTTTGATGATCGGGTCACCGGAAAACTTTCCGAGTTTTCAGTGAAGTCGAAAAAAATCCATATTGATATCGATCCCGGAAATATCGGCAAGAACGTGAAAACCGAAGCACCGATTGTCGGAGATGTCAAAACAGTTCTGAAAGAGATGATTCAACTCGCAAAACAATCCAAAGACGTTGAAGCCTTTAAAAAACAGATTGCCCCGTGGTGGAAGCAGATCGAAGAGTGGCGTGCAAAAGCGCCGATCACCTATCAGCAGCCGACGGAAGGGGAAGTAAAACCGCAATATGTCATCGATCAACTCTATCAATTGACCAAAGGGGATGCGATCGTTACAACCGATGTCGGTCAACATCAGATGTGGGCTGCCCAATTTTTCAAATTCGCAAAGTCTCATTATTGGTGTACTTCCGGAGGACTTGGAACCATGGGATTTGGTTTTCCGGCAGCCATTGGCGCGCAGCTGGCATTTCCTGATTCCACCGTTATTTGCGTGTCGGGCGATGGAAGCATCCAGATGAATATTCAAGAACTTGGCACTGCGGTTGAATGGAAATTACCGGTAATTGTTGCGATCATGAACAATAATTTTTTGGGGATGGTTCGTCAGTGGCAGGAACTTTTCTATGATAACCGATATTCCCAGGTCAGTTTTGGAGTACAGCCTGATTTTGTGAAGCTGGCTGAAAGTTATGGTGCGCAAGGGTTTCGGGTCGAGAAACCATCCGATGTGATTCCTGTGATCCAAAAAGCGATTGCTACACGGGATAAGCCGACGATAATTGATTTTGTGGTAGCGCTCGAAGAAAATGTATATCCCATGGTTCCTGCGGGAAAAGGGGTAGGGGATATCGTTCTTGCTTAGAATCCAGGAGACAGAATACAGAAATCAGAAGATGGTACTTTATTATTCTGTTTTCTGACTCCTGTATTCTGTATTCTTCATTTATGCATCAACATACCATTACAGTCTTGGTAGAAAACGAATTCGGCGTTCTAGCCCGCGTAGCCGGAATGTTTGCCGCTCGTGGATACAATATCGATTCACTCGTGGTGGCGCCGACCTTTGATCCCAAGATGTCCCGAATGACTTTGGTCACAACCGGAAGTGAGTTGATCGTCGAACAAATTTTAAAACAGCTCAACCGTTTGATCGATGTGGTAAAGGTTCAAGATCTGACCGGCGAAAATTTTATCAGTCGCGAAACCGTTTTATTGAAAATCAAGGCCGATCAAACTTTCAAAGTTTCGTTACTCGAAGAAATCAAATCTTTTCATTTTGAGGTGGTTGAAGATACTTCCACTTTTATGACACTTCAATTGACCGGCGAAAAAGAAAAAATCGATTCTTTTTTGAAAAAAATTCCTTCAGGCGGAATTTTGGAGCTTGTTCGAACCGGTGTAATTGCGATTCAAAGGGGAAAGAATTAGAAGACAGAAGACAGGAATCAGAAATCAGAATAATAATAATTTTTATTCTGTCTTCTGTTTCCTGTCTTCTGTCTTCTGTCTTCTGCTTTACTATGGCCAAAGAAGGATACCCATTTTTACTGATCTCCCTGGGACTGACGATCATCGCCTCTCTGATCTTTCCCTATCTCGCGATTCCGTTCGGATTGCTGTTCTGCTTTGTCGCCTATTTTTTCAGGGATCCGGAGCGAACTCCTCCTGCAGATCAAAATAGTCTCGTTTCTCCCGCCGATGGGGTGGTGATTGAAATACAAGATTTGGAGAACAACCCTTTTATTCATGGTCCTTCCAAAAAAATCGGCATTTTTATGTCGCCACTCAATGTGCATGTGAACCGCGCCCCGACCGATGGAGTGGTCAATGCGGTGAATTATCGTCCCGGAAAATTTCTGATCGCAAAGCGGGAAAAGGCCTCGGAAGACAACGAACGAAATGGAGTGGTTTTGCAATGCGATTGGAAAAATGAACAGATTGCGTTTGTCCAGATTGCCGGATTTATCGCGCGGAGAATTGTCTGTTATGTAAAGCCGGGCGATCGTCTGAAAAAAGGTCAGCGTTTTGGGATGATCCGTTTCGGATCGAGAGTCGATGTTTATTTGCCGACACATTGCCCCGTTTCGGTTAGAATCGGGGAGATTGTAAAAGCGGGAGAAACCGTCATTGCCAGGTTTGATTCAAGATAGATCAAACCAAAGCGAATTCAATTCTCGGGAGAAGGGGGACTTTTGCAAGAAAATACGGATCCAAATCTGATGATAAAAAACCGGAGGGCTGGAATCAAAAAAGGGATTTATATTCTTCCCAGCCTTTTCACCACCGCTTCTCTGTTCTGCGGTTTTTATTCTATTACCCATGCAATCGGAGGAAATCACCTTCTTGCTGCTTGGGCAATTCTCTTTGCCGGTGTTTTTGATGCGCTCGATGGCCGAGTGGCCAGATTGACTAAATCCCAAACAGAATTCGGAATTGAATACGATTCGTTGGTAGATCTTGCCAGTTTTGGTTTGGCTCCTGCGATTCTGATTTTTACCTGGAGTCTTCATGATTTTGGTCGTTTGGGATGGGGGGTTTCTTTTCTCTATTTTGCCTGTGGTGCTTTAAGACTTGCCCGCTTCAATGTTCAAACCAGTGGAGCCGAAAAACGTTTTTTTCAGGGATTGCCAATCCCGGTGGCAGCGTATGTTTTAGCCGGCTATGCCATGTTTCACGATCGTTTGTCTGCTGACCCAAAAACAGCTGCCTATGTCTTGTTGCCGCTCACCATCGTGATTGCACTTTTGATGGTTTCAACGATTCACTACCGAAGTTTTAAACAGATCGATTTTTCAAAACCTTATTCCTTTATTTTTTTGGTTCTTGCGGCGATCGCATTTTTTGTGGTTGCGAGTGCTCCGCAAGAAACGCTCTTTTTTGCCTCAATGTCGTATGTTTTATTGGGGTTGATTGATGAGGTTTTACATCTGAAGAATCGCAAAAACTTTCTTGAGAAAAAGCTCGCGGAGAAAGAATCTCCCGCGGATCCTTCAAAGGTTTTTTCTTTAAAGTCGAAAAATGAATAGGGAAAAATTCTGTATTTTCATTGAATTGTCGATATTTGATTTTACTTTAGTTTGAAGTGAGGTGTCATTCCCGCGGGCTTTTGGGCGGGAATCCCCCTGATCCAATTATTGAGTAGGGGGATCCCCGATAAAAACATTCGGGGATGACAATTTTATACAACAATCATTTTGTTTTGAGTGACTACACCTCTCTTGACAAATCCTCTTCAGACCAGTACCTTGAAAAAATGTCTCGCATGTTTTTACATCTCTCTCTATTATCGACCCTACTACTCCCGCTGGGCGGGATCATATCTTTTCTTAAGCAGTAATTTATTTAAATATTAAAAAATTTGGTTTGTACGGGAGACCCGATGGGTCGCCGTATCTGGAGTTTTTTATGGCTCATGAAATAGTGAAAATATTTGATACCACTTTGCGGGATGGGGAACAGTCGCCCGGCTGTAGCATGGATATGAAAGAGAAGCTGCGAATGGCGCGTCAGCTGGCCAAGCTGAATGTTGATATTATCGAGGCAGGATTTCCAATTGCCTCCGACGGTGATTTTGAGGCGGTGAAAAAAATAGCGCAAGAAATTGAAGGTTCTGCGATTGCCGGCCTCGCCCGGGCGAATATGAAAGATATCGATCGTGCCTGGGAAGCGGTGAAATATGCGAAGAAGCCGAGAATTCATACTTTTATTGCGACTTCTGATATCCATCTTCAGTATAAATTGAAAAAAAGCAGAGAACAGGTTTTACACGAAACCTTTGATGCGGTTGCGCATGCCAGAAAATATACCGACGATGTCGAGTTTTCCGCAGAAGATGCGACCCGAAGTGATTGGGAATATCTGGCAAAGGTTTTCAGTGCGGCGGTTGAGGCGGGCGCGACGACGTTGAATGTTCCGGATACGGTCGGATATACTTTTCCATCCGAGTTCAGCCGTTTAATTACTTATCTGAAACAAAACGTAAAAAATTCTGATCAAATTATTTTCAGTGTCCATTGTCATAACGATTTGGGGCTTGCCGTGGCAAATAGTCTGGCGGCGGTTCAGGCAGGTGCCCGTCAGGTGGAGTGCACTGTAAATGGAATTGGTGAGCGGGCGGGAAACTGTTCACTTGAAGAAATTGTGATGTCGATGAAAGTCCGAAAAGATCTTTTTCAGTGCGACACCGAAATTGTCACTGAACAGATTCATCACTCAAGCAAACTGCTTACGCTGATTACCGGTGTGAATGTCCAGCCGAATAAGGCGATCGTCGGGGCAAACGCCTTTGCGCATGAGTCGGGGATTCACCAGGATGGAATTTTGAAAAATCAGATGACCTACGAAATCATGACTCCCGAATCGGTCGGTTGGTCCAAACATAAACTGGTTCTCGGAAAACATTCCGGTCGTCATGCTTTCCGAACCCGATTGAGTGAATTGGGCTATCAGCTGACCGAAGAAGAATTTCAAAAAGCGTTTGATGCTTTCAAAAAATTGGCTGATCTGAAAAAGGAGATTTTTGATGATGACCTGGAAGTGTTGGTGACCGATCAGATGAGCCGTGGCCCGGATCGTTTCGAGATTATCGATATTCGTGTGCAAAGTGGAACAAAATTGAAACCGAAATCAAAGGTGAAGTTGAAATCCAAAGGAAAGTTGAAAACCGGTGAGTCTACCGGCGGAGGGCCAGTCGATGCCACTTTCAAGGCGATCCGAAAACTGACCGGTTTCAAGGGGGAGCTGCTCAAATACAATGTCGCCGCGATTACCGGTGGAACCGATGCGCAGGGAGAGGTGGCGGTCACCCTCAAAGACAAAGGAAAAGAGGTTCAGGGGGTTGGAACCCATTCGGACATCATTCTTGCCTCGGCAAAAGCTTACGTGAATGCGCTGAATCGTTTAGAGCATTTTCATGCGAAAAAGGAAGGGATTTGATTTTCCCTCTTAAAATCACTTTTGTGTGATTAATTTTCTGTCATATCAAAAAATCAAAGCGAACAGGCTTTGTCACAATTCGAGGCGCAATCTCCAAACGATTCTTCTCCCACACGATGGTTCACACATCGAAGCGAACATTTTCTCAAACAGGTGCGAGTCGCTGGTGTGTAGCCTTTTGCCGGTTTCTCACTGTTGGATTGGTCTGCTTTATGATAATAGATTTGCGCTTCCGGATGGTTGATTCGGGGATGGGTATACGATTCATCGATCGTTTGATATTGGGCAAATCCTGAAGAGGCAATTCCTGCCAATAAAAAAATGAATGCAATCACGTTGAACAGTTTGAGTTTTCTGTTTTTCATATTTTCCATAAAACCTCCTTCGGAAATTATATCATGCCCGATTTCGAAGAAAAGAAGGATCAACGCGGAAACCGGCTCTGGATGCATTTTTATTTTGTTTGCTCCGACTTCAACCGTCAAAATCTGAACAATTTCTCGGTGAGTCATGACCCATCATCAGCAGCTTTTTATTTGCTGGTTTATTTTCATTCTGTTTTTTGACTTGCCTTGATCTTGTCTGGTTTGCTCTAACAGGCGGAGTGTGCGGGTATTTGATCAAACGCCGAAACGGCAGCACTATAATTGGGGCGAATGATTTTTCTCAAAACCAGAAATCTCTTTTTCATGTTCCAGTGAAAGCCCAATCTCATCCAATCCTCGAACCAGATGTTGCTTGATCGCTGAGTCGATTTCAAAATGAAAAGAAATCTCTTCATCGAGATGAAGCGTGATCCGCTGTTCTTCCAAGTTGATTGTCGCTTCCAAACCTGCATTCCGGGAGACCATCTCGAAAATCTCCTGAACTTCCGACTCTTTCAGGGTGATGTTGAGTAATCCATTTTTGACACTGTTGTTGTGAAAGATGTCGGCAAACGCAGGAACCTCTTCCATTCTAGGGGCGATTACCACCCGAAAGCCATACTGCACAATCGCCCAAACTGCATGTTCACGGGAAGAGCCGCATCCGAAATTGTTTCGTGTGACCAAAATCGAGGCGTTTTTGAATGCCGGCTTGTTCAATTCAAAATCAGGATTGTCTTTTCCATCGGGCAAATAACGCCAATCGAAGAAAAGGTTTTCACCGTATCCGGTTCGTTTGATCGATTTCAAAAACTGTTTGGGGATAATCTGGTCGGTGTCGACATTCGCTCGATCAAGAATGGCAATTTTTCCGCGATGGGAAGTGAATGATTGCATAAAAATTTCCTTTTACAAATTTCTGATGTCGACAAAATGCCCCGCAATTGCTGCTGCTGCCGCCATTTCAGGACTTACTAGGTGAGTGCGCCCACCTTTGCCTTGCCGTCCTTCAAAATTCCGGTTGCTCGTTGAGGCACATCGTTCCTGAGGGTTCAGCTGATCGGGGTTCATCGCCAAGCACATGCTGCAACCCGATTCGCGCCATTCCGCTCCTGCCTCCAAAAAGATTTTATCGAGTCCTTCGCTCTCTGCCTGTTTTTTTACTTTTTGCGAACCGGGGATGATCAACGCTTTTACCCTGGATGAAACTTTTTTCCCCTGAAAGAATTTTGCCGCGGCTCGCAGATCTTCGATTCTTGCGTTGGTACAGCTTCCGATAAAAACCACATCGACCGGAATATCGGTGATTTTGGTTCCCGCTTTCAGCCCCATATATTCGAGTGCCAGTTCTGCATCTTTTTTTGAAAGCCCTTTCACATGCGAAGGATCAGGAACGACACTGTCGACATCCATCACCATCCCAGGGCTCGTTCCCCAGGTCACTTGCGGAGCGATCTTCGAACAGTCGATCTGAATCGATTTGTCGTATTGTGCCCCTTCATCGCTATTCAAGGTTTTCCAATAGCTGATCGCCTTCTCCAGCTCTTTTCCTTTCGGTGCATAAGGGCGATCCGCTTTGCTTAAATATTCGAAAGTGGTGTCATCCGGCGCAATCATTCCGGCCTTTGCTCCCGCCTCGATCGACATATTGCAGATTGTCATTCTCGCTTCCATTGACAGGGCGCGGATGGCAGGGCCGGTGTATTCAAGGATATGCCCGGTTGCTCCAGCGGTGCCGATTTCTCCAATCAGTTTGAGGATCATATCCTTGGCGGTGACCCCGTTGGCGATCTTTCCTGTGAATTCGACTTTGAAAGTTTTTGCCCGTTTTTGACGCAAGGTTTGGGTTGCCAAGACATGTTCGACTTCGGAGGTTCCAATCCCGAACGCCAAAGCACCGAAAGCCCCGTGGGTTGCGGTGTGGCTGTCTCCGCAGACGATGGTCGTTCCGGGGAGTGTCAGCCCAAGCTCGGGGCCAATGATATGGACAACCCCCTGATGTTCACTCTTCAGATCAAAAAGTGTAATTCCAAATTCTTTGCAGTTATTCGTGAGTGCCTCGATTTGGGCTCGCGCGATTTCATCTCGAATATTATAGCGATCGGTCGTCGGGACATTGTGGTCCATCGTGGCAAACGTCAGATTCGGCTTTCTGACTTTTCTGTGCGTGAGACGAAGCCCTTCAAAGGCTTGTGGGCTGGTGACTTCGTGGATTAGATGCCGATCGATGTAGAGAAGGGCGGTTCCGTCGGGTAACGTTGATACGACGTGAGATTTCCAGATTTTTTCGAAAAGTGTTTTTGGCATAAGATTGGTGGTCTTAAGTTGTTTGAGGGGATTCCTGCCTTCGCAGGAATGACAT
>CAZSRQ010000063.1:0-13453 GCA_964609335.1 uncultured Pseudomonadota bacterium | reverse complement strand
CTAACCCCTTAAAATATCTTCTCTTTTTTCTACCCCAAGTAAGTAAATGCATCCCTTCAAGCTTTATCGGATGCAAAAAACACTCTCTCGTTCGATGACAGCGGTATTGAATCTCAGATTCGATCAGGTGAGCTGACTCAAGACACCTATAATTTGCTTGCTCCTCATCTTAAAGTTCTACCCTCTTCCTGTTCTCCTTCCTCACATCGGAGAGCAGGTTTTTTGTGGAATAATTTCACAAGCGTCTATGCTCGCGAAAAGCCTCAAAGACAAAGTCTCCCACCTCTCGATCTAAAATCTGCACAAGCAAACAGAATTATTAAAGACGGAATTTATTCTCCCGACGATATAGAGATTGCATTTCGCTATATTCAGACCATTGCCCCTGAATTTGGAGGAGAACTGGTAAAAGCTTATCAAGCTTATGCCCAAAATATCACCTTTGAAATTAATATGGATCTCCAAGAACAGGGTACGGGAGGAACTACTGCCAAGCGTCCAATTAGCTATTTCAATAGAGATGCGGAATATCCTACTACAATAGAACTCATGGCAGGAGCGGATATTTATATTCTTGCCCATGAGCTTATTCACGCATTGCCGCGGCGATTACATCCGGAAATTCTCAAAAAAACGCTGTTTCCTGTCATGAGCACGGATGCGACAGTAAGAGAAATGATGGAACAAGCAAAAGTCACCTTTTTCCAAGAAGAAGCCTTTGCTTTTTCATCGATGTTTATTCTTGCTGATGAGGCAGACAGGAATGGCTATCAAGCCAGAAATATAAGCATGGGGGCTTCTGATGAGGGGTTGCGTAAATATTTTAAAGCTGGAGGAGGAGCTAAAGGAAACGGTATTTTAGCCGTTCGCGAGGCAATTCCCCATCTATACGATAGTTATGCAGAGCAAATTAAGGTCTTGGGGGCGGCTATTACTCTGGCTGGAAAAACAGGCAGAGCTGATGACCCTGCTTTTGATTTAGAAAAAATTTTGAAGTTGGGAAAAGAGAATCCTCAAGAAGCTGCGACTTTTTTGTATCGGTTGTTTAAAGATGTGTTTCCAAAACAAAATACCGTAGAAGCTCTTATTGGAATTGTAAGAAGAGTCAAAGAAGCTGATGATAAAAAACAGGTTTTCGCGGATACGCTGATCGAAGCAATGGAAGCCCGTTTCGATGGTAAAAAATCCACTTTGAACCTGGGCGATCTGACGAAAAAATATAAATCGGCCGCCGCCTTGGGAGCAAGATCTGCTGCAGTTGATCAATCTCATGATCAGGGTCATATGAGAGATCCTGAAATGGCGAAACTTGCGATTTCGGGATGGTCTTCCTATCTCCAATTTCTCGATAAGCTTAAAGAGAGTGATGATGTGGATGGTCGCCGTTTTGCCCAGATCCAACTTCACTTGGCGGAGTCTGCGACAGACCCGATTGCCGGAAGAATTTTCGGGCAAGTTCGTACTCTCGCTTATGCTCAAGCCGACGATGTTCCTGAGATGTTGATTGACTTGGCGCTTTCCCTTCAAAAGGCTGGATACGTTGGTGAAGCAAGGCAGGCGATGCTCGATTTTGTCGACATTGCTGTTAAACCTGTGGGGAGTTTACTGGTCGATCCCGGTAGTTCAAATCCAGCAGTCAGAGAATATTTGGAGGCTGTAGAAAAATTTCCAATTTCTGATCAGCCAAAATTAATCACGGCTCTTCTTCAGGCCTCTGATTTTTATAAAATGCCTAAAGAGCTTCTAAAATATAGTTTTTCATTTAAAAACATATTCAAGAAGTTCGACCAGTTCACGGAGGAAGAGTTTGCAGCAATACAGGAAATATTCAGAGATTATCCCAATCTCGACCGGGGGAAAATAGAGGCTCTCTATGATCGAGTGGTCGCTCGCGCAGGTGTGAATAGAAAGTTTATGGAACATCAGCAAAGGACGCCTCCTTCGCTGAGAATAACAAAACCCAAGGATGATTTTAGAAACAGTCTTATACATATCTTCGTGTGGGGATCAAAACAATATATTGAGATCACCGATAAGATTCATGGGATGGAACAAAAATGGTCGTCGAATGATCCAGAAACAATCGTTGCCAGAGAAGAGTTGGCAAAACTCGATCGTCCTGTGAGAAAATTGGCCAATCTTGATAATTCTCAATCTCCGGATTGGAAAAAAAAGTATAAATCCTTAGATCAACTGACCACAGATATCAGGAAACATGATTTTTTCGGCCCAAATAGCACTTCGCTAGTAGACAGAAGAGCCAGATACACTCTAGGAGAGACCCAACTTGTTTTTGAGTATTTGGGTTCTGATTATTACTTTGACTTGGGGTTGAGTTTGGCTGAAAAAATGCCAGATCTTCCCGAAAAGCTTGATCAACTTGCATCCCACGCCGATCAAATCATCGAGCATCTCTCTCCGACCAATAAGATTCGTTACCTTCAGGCAGTACAAAATTGTGCGAGAGCCGTTGCCCAAAGAGAAATAGATCGCCCGGGACTTACGCGTTGGGAAATGATCGAGGGTCAACTTTCTCCTGAGAATGCCAGAAAAATGTTAGAGGATGTAAAGAAAGAAAACCTTCATATTTTGGTCCCTGAAAAGGCTGAAGAAACCTGGCTCTATAATAATGTGGTGCAGCATCTCATCGAAATTTCTTTGAAGGATGAAGATCTTGAAGTGAAAAAGTTCGCAAGGGAGCAACTCAAAGGCCTTTTAAAGGAAAATGCCTATGCACATTATTCAGGCCAGAGAGAACCCTTTTGGGACTTGTCTATCGATCTGAAATTTTCCTCTCATAACATTGGTCCCCAGTCAAAACAGCTTAGAAATCAATATCAACCTTCCTACGAATATTTTACTTTCTTGACAAAGATGGTTTCCTCCCTTGACGCTTTTTCTCCTGAAGATGAACCGATGCTCAAAGACTTCTTTGCAAGCTTATATCGATTCCGTTTTTCCGATCCAAATCATTTTGGTGCGGAAGCGCAAGCGATCTTGAATTTACCCTTGAAATTGATTCGTGCGGGGTTTGATGAAATGGCCGAAGAAGGAAAAGCTCTTTCCCATCTTTATCGCGAACATGGTTTCATGAAGGCCAGCTTATCTTCTCTTGAAGGGGTGCAGATCAATGAAGCGATACAAAATTACGAACATGTACAGCGGTATTTTGAATGGAGAGATTTAAAAGAAAAAGGTGATGCTGCAACTCTTCAGCAAAAAACGGATCAATTTTTAGGAGATCTACACCGAGATTTGGAGGGAAGAGCCAGATATACTGCCCATGAATTGACCAACTTTGCAGCGTTAGTGGGAAGATTTCCAGACTTACACGAAACCTCAGAGGCCATTCTAAAAGAGGCTGTGCTTCGATACGCGAAACAGTGGGGTGTGAGTGACTTAGAATATTATGAGGAGTCTCACTGGAAGACTGCACACGGAGATGACTTAAAGTTTTTTACCCGAACTGTGATAGATTTAAATATTCCCGATGCCGCAAAGGATGAGCTTTTTACCCTTCTCATAGAAAAAATGACAGGTGTATTTCTCCAACAAGGGGTTTGGTCGCTTGAAACCATTAGAATGGCGATGGGTCTAAAAGA
Organism: uncultured Pseudomonadota bacterium; assembly: GCA_964609335.1. Taxonomy (GTDB): domain Bacteria; phylum UBA10199; class UBA10199; order JADFYH01; family JADFYH01; genus CAZSRQ01. Next base: position 9,851 of record CAZSRQ010000063.1, on the reverse strand, counting down.
ATATCTTGGATCTCATCGATATCCCAAAACAGACCAATTATTATATAGCCGAGCTTTGCAGCTTTTAAGTCTCTATTCTGCGAAGCAGAACGAAATTAAATCGGAAGATGCCCTGACCGTGGCGGCCTATTTTAAACCGTTTTTGGAAGAGAATCCTTGGCTGGAAGATCCGAGTCATCAACCTTATCTCGCGCAACATTTTCCGAATGATAAGGTATACCAGCGCACTTTGGCACTCATTTATCCCCAGGCTGCGCAAGCTGTAGGGGAGAGTGTATTGTTATCCGACGGGCGATTGAATTTAGAATCAACCGCGACAGGCTTTGTCGATCTTGAAAAGTTTGAAAAAGCTCTTTACGAAAAAATGAAGAGTGGAAATCTGAAAGGTGAAGATCTAAGTCGGGCAGTTTCTGCTTTACTCCAGGGATCTATCATCCACACCTCAAAGAGGGTTCGGGGATCTCTTGAGCAGATTTATGCTGGGCTACCTGTTTTCGCGAGAATATGGGATTGTGCCCAAGTTACTTTGAATTCTCCAGCTGAAAAAGAGATGGGAGAATCCATCTTAATCGGGATTATCGAAGGAATGGCAGGAGACTCACTGTCGGATCGAGTTTTATTATATGCGGATCTCCTTCAAGATCAGAAATTGCCCATTGAAGTGAAAAAGAAAATTTGGATGACTCTCCAGAAGGGACATCAGCTCAGCGATTTTCTGAAGCAATACCTGGAGCGTTATATTTTAAAACCGCAATCCGGCAGACCCATTCAGGAAGGGGAATTCTATGAAGCGATTGGAAAACTGATCAAGCTGAATGAGGGAAAACTGCCGAGACCAGAAGCCGTGGCACTTCTGATGACAAGGTTTGGCGAGCGGGATAAATATTTTAAAGCTTACGAAAAATGGGCTGCATTCCATAAAAAACAACCGAATCAATATACTGTCGATCTTTCTGATTTTTTTGATTTGTATTTCTATGAGTTATTTGCTCGTGCTGATGGACAACAGAGCACTCCATCGATCAGTAGTATTGACGCTCAGCTCATGGAACAAAGATATAAATCGAAAAAAGTGAGGAAGCTGGACGGAAATATCGAGATTAAATTTATTGCCTCGGACCCAGAATCATTGCTGATAGCGATGATCAACGACTCTGATCAACGATATCAAGAAACAAAATTTGATTTCGAAGTGAAGAAATTGCAAAGCTATGCGGAAATTGAGGGGGTAGAACTTCCAAAATTCATTGAAGAGTATCCGATTGAGCTGAGACAACTCTTTTCCGCAGTTATCAAACAACTCCCAGCAGGAACGAAAAGTGATCTTCAGGAAAAAATAAAGGCGTTAGAAGCAACCGGTAACCGCGGGAAAATTCTAGCTGAACTCTTCAATACTTTGGGTTGGGCGAAAATTGGTCAGCTCCTTTCCGTCTCCCCCCTTGTTCCACCCGATGTCAAAAAAGAGTTGTCTGGGTTGCAAGACGAAGTTCCCTCTTCAACCCGCGAAGAGATTGAAAAAGTGCTGCGAAGAGAATTGGGAAATTTCTATTCTCAGATTGCTGAAATCGAAATGCCGCCTGTGAAGTCAGGAAGTATCGGAGAAGTCGTCAAAGCAAAACTGGAAGATGGCCGCATCGTGGCAATCAAGATTATCACCGACGAAAGACGGCGTTTTATAGAAAGAATGCTTAAACAACAATCTGAAGCGATCTCTCTTCTTAGAAAAGCGGGGATTCAAACCATCAGGGGTGTTGATGTCTTAGACTTCTTTCGACAATGGTTTTCCATGATTGAACAAGAGAGCAATCTACGATTGGAACGATTTTGGACGAATACGCTCGCCAGACGATGGACAGATATGCGACTTCCAAAAGTAGTAGAGAAAACGTATTTTTTGAGAGATTCCAAGACCCATGTCGCCGAACCTCCTGAGGGAGCGACCGTATTCAAAAACGATAGGATGGGCGATGCAGTATCTTCTGCGGGATCTGACTCTACGATGCAATCTTTGCCCGAAGTGCAATCTTCATCGGAGGCTGCAAAAGTTCAAGCCATTGAAAAAGAAGTCCCCAAGTCCAATTCTGTTCTTATCCTGGAATGGATAGAGGGAGACAAGCTTTCTCCCGCTGCACTGACTGAGCCTGCGCTTCACGGGAGAATTAAAGGCAAGCTCATTGAAATGTTGGGAAAACCTTTTCAAACCGGCATGTTTCAGGGTGATCCTCATCCTGGCAACTTTTTAATCACTCCTGATGGGGAGTTGGTTGTTTTGGACTTGGGTCAGGTGGAACAGGTGAATGAAAAGGATCTTGATAGCATCATCAACCTATGGCGTATTCTTTCTACCGATACTCCAGATAAAATAAAAAAAGTGGTAGATGCTGTGATAGAAATGAGTTCCTTTGCTCCTCCCGCATCCGATGAGAAGCAGGATGACAAGGATGAAGAGACATTCAAGAAGAAATATCGCCAACAGCTGACTGAAAAAGTACGAGAACTTCTTGGTTCGAAGACCGAAAAAGGAACAGCACAACTTTTATTGGAATTGAATTCCATTGCAAATCAGAATGCCTTCCGAACAGGAGATCTCATTACAAAACTCCTAAAGTTTTACGCAACTCTTGAAGGGGTTCTATTGGAGTTGGATCCCAATTTTAAATTGGCAGACAACCTGGAGAAAGTGGTTTTTGACTATGTGGAGAAAAGATTCGGAAAGGCCCAGCTTGCCATCTATTCTACATTTGGCAAGCTCCCTGTCTATAGACGAGACGTATTCAAAAAAGATTTTTCGAATTTGCTCGATGAATATTGCAAAGAGATGAAAATTAAAAAGCCAACCCGCCTCCAAATCGCAAAAACATACGCCATCAAAGCGACGAATCAAATTCTTCTAGGTGGTCAAGGCGTCATTGTCGGTGGAATTCCCTATGGAGTTGGAGAAGTGGGATCGAATTTAATTGTTTCCCTGTTCAAAAGACAACATTTTCCGGACGCTTCAGAATTATTGGGAGATTATCTTCCGATTTCAATTGTCGGTGGAGCCTCCAGAGCTGCCATTGATGGAATGTTGAATACAGTAGATGGAAGGCCGATTTTTGCTCCAGTAAAAGTCCCCAAAGGCCCTTCCTGGAGAGGATTTGCCAGAAAAGCAATTCCTTTGGCTCTCGCAACAGTCGTTCATGATTGGGTGGTAGGAAAGCCTCCCACTCTTACTCAAGTAAGTCTGGGATTGGGAAATGTTGGACTTGCTTCGGGAGCGACTCATCTGATTGGAGCAAATGTGAGAAAAATAAAATATGTAGAAAAGATAGGAAAAGCTCTAAAGTTAATCGGAGTAGGCTCAACAGCCGGAGCTCCAGGGTCAGGCGGAGTCACTTTTTTAGGTGCCTGTCTTGCCTCTATCGTGGAATTTACTATTATAAAAGGATTAGGCGCTGTTGAGGAGAAAATTGCCGATTCTTATAATCGGGGAGAAGTTCAAAAGCTTTATACTCAGGCAGTCCGGAAAAGTAATGAGTTGCTCAAGAGGATTCGAGAAAAGGGAATTGCCTCTGTTTCTGCAGGAGAAGTTTTTGAGGTGAGAAAAGATTTGGCGATTGCCAAACAGACTTATGTTCATTGGCTGAATTCTAAAAAACAGGCCATTGAATCGGAAAGAGAAAGTTTTAGGAAAGAAATTGAGGAGGATCGGCGAGAGGCTTTTCGCGGTGATCGCGACGGTTGGTCAGTTGCCTCGATCCACAAAATTTATGACAAGAAGTTGGATGATCTTTACCGGGAATATTCAGATAAAATCGGAGAAATCGAAGGATCGGATTCGTTGGTTGAATATTGGAAAATTCCGACGGCAAATGAGCAATTTTTTGGGAATGAACAAATCATGAGCATAGACCCGCGTGCAAAAAAAGAGGCCTCTCAAGTGCAGAAAATTCCGGGTACAACAAATCGAGGCAGTCTTTTCTCCACTGAAATACAATTGGCAGAAAATCTAAGTGGGTTTGAAGCTCAACACGAAATGTATGAAGAAGAAGTTAAAAAAATACTGGAAGAATCCCTGAAGGAAAAATTTGATGAGAAAGGGGAGTCTGTAATTAATTTTGTGTAACTGCGATTTTAGGATTCAAAGCCAAAATACCTCTGGCTTTGCCAGAGGTATTTTGACTGAAAGTGACTTCCGGACAGTAATGATATAAGAACTCTATTGAGAAGTTTGAATTCCAAAAAGTTTTCCGGTCGGTCCGCGGGCGAATCGGTTGTCGGGGTCTTTTTCCGCTCTCAGTCTTAAAAATTTTTCAATATTTTCTGCGCCAAACATTTTCTTGAGTTCTTCAAAATCAAATCCATCATGTTCTGTCATTCCTTTTGCCCAATGGAGTTTTGCTCCCGGAATGCTTCTCCAGATCGGTCCAATGGTGTTTACCAGATTTTTCCAGCCCGGAGTTGTATAGTAACTTCCAAAATCCATCCAGGCGGTCATCTTGTTTCCATAGGCTGGGCTCATATAGGCGGTGCTACCCCCGGTGAAACGCATATGGGCAATGATGTTGGGGGAGTAAATTCCTTTTTTCTGATTGGCATAAGTTGTTTCAATCATGGCATTCCATCCTTTTTGAACATCAGCCAAATCCTCCGGTCCATCAAATGGAATTGCAATTTCCGTTTCATTGATTGGAAATTTCATCGCTTCGTTCACATAGTGAATTGCTGAATTGACATCCGTTAAGTAAGTGCGGGGAGGAAAAACCTTGGAGCTGTGTTGACGAATCAGTTGAAGCGCTTCGGGAGCGGTAGAGGCGTCGTCGAGTAGAGGGGCAATTTTATTTCCAAAATAGTAAAGAGCCAAGGCTCTCTTTCCGGAAGCTTTGCGATTTTCATAACTTTCACCCCACGAAATATCGCCTAGTTCTTTTTTACTCGTCACCCATGACTTAATGGTCGCATTGTCTGTTAATGGAAACCATAAAACTTCAACACTCTCCCGAGTTTTGAGTAGTTCAGGAAGAACGTTAAAAACTTCCCTGATCGGAACCTCTTGATCGGTTACTTCGACATTGAAAGCCTTTTCTACTTTGAAAGTGATTTTGTGCATCACTCCAAACAAGCCAAGATTCAGTCTTAATGCATCCATCAGCTCTTTTCCGTGGGAATCGTCAGAAAACCTTTCGACCGTTCCATCCGGCTTTACCATTTCAACCTCAACCATCAGATCGCTCATTGGCGCACATTTCCGGCCGGAACCATGGGAACCGGTCGCCATCAGACCCCCAAAAGTGATGTCGGTGGTTCCGACAATATTACAGGGGACGTTCAAATTGTGTTTGGCAAGCTCGGCGTCTACTTGCGCAATCGTTGCTCCCGCTTCCACCGTAACCAGATTTTTTTGCTCATCGATATGAATGATTCGATTTAAATCAACGGTTGAGATCAGGTAATTTGGTCCTTCCATCAAAGAATTCCAGGAATGTCCTTTGCCGATGATACTGACCGCTTTATCTTTTTCCTTTGCGTCCTTCACGATCCTGACAATTTCTTCCTGGTTTTTTGGATAAAAAATAATTTCAGGTTGGAATTGAACGATTCGCGACCAGTTTTGTATCTTCGGGTTTCGGTAACTTTCTATATTAAGGTAATTTACATTTGCTCCTTGCCTAAAACCGATCGGTTCGATTTTTTTCGAACTGCAACCGACCATCAATCCTAAAAATCCAAAACCGGCCGCCAGTTTTGGAACAAAACCCCGCCAAGCCTCGTTTTTTGCCAGTGAGAGAATATAAGGAATTCCGAATCTTAATCCGAGTCCAATCCCTCCCAACCAGAGAAGAGGAAGAAAATAGTTTCTTGAAGAATGATCGGATTGCGATTCAGTGGTGGGATTTGATCCAAAAAGTTTTGAAAAACCGGAATATGAAAATGTGGATGAAAAGGGGAGAGTTTCATTTTGGATAAAAGCATCTTGATTTCCTACAGAGATTCCTTCTGCTTTTAAAGCCAATTTTTCAGACAGATCTCTCAAATAAGAAATGCCTCCCGAAGCTTTTTCAGCCAATGAACGAATAAAATCATTCTCAGAATAATCGGAACGAATCGACATTCTACTCCTCCTTATTTTATTCAATTGTTAACTATATAAAATAGTTCGATTCCTGTTTTAAAAAGTTGTCTCTTTTTTTATTTTTTTTCAAAAAAATCACTTTGACTTTTTCTTTTACTCCCGACTAGATCAAGAGTTCTGAACCTTGGAGATCCTTCATGAAAAAAGTTTACTCGTCTGCTGAACAGGCCATTGCCGATATTCCCGATGGAGCGACATTGATGGTCGGTGGTTTTGGCCTTTGTGGAATTCCTGAGAATCTGATCTTTGCCCTTCGGGATCGTGGAGTCAAAAATCTTACCGTGATCAGTAATAATGCCGGGGTCGATGATTTTGGATTGGGATTACTCCTGCAAACCCGCCAAATCAAGAAGATGGTTTCCAGTTACGTTGGTGAAAATAAAACCTTTGAAAAACAATTTTTGGATAAAAGCTTGGAGGTCGAGCTAAATCCGCAAGGAACTTTGGCCGAGCGAATTCGGGCCGGGGGTGCGGGAATTGGTGGTTTTTATACTCCGACAGCCGCAGGAACTTTACTCGCCGAAGGAAAAGAAACCAAAGTGATCGATGGACGAGAATATGTTTTAGAAAAACCGCTGAAAGCCGATTTCGCGCTCGTCAAAGCCTGGAAGGGAGATAAGCTTGGAAATCTCATTTATCATTTAACCGCCCAAAATTTTAATCCTCTGATGGCGATGGCTGCGAAAGTCACCATTGCGGAGGTTGAAGAATTGGTAGAAGTGGGAGAACTTGATCCAAACTCGATTCATACCCCGAGTATTTTTGTTCAGAGAATTATTCAGGGGGAAAAATATGAGAAGAGAATTGAGCAGCGGACGGTGAGGAAGAAATAATTTCTCCTCCTCTTTAAGATTAAGAGGAGGTCGGGATGGTTTATGAAAAATTTTGCATATCTCCAACGTTCATAACACCCCCTAACCCCCTCTTACCTTAAGAGGGGGGAATATTTTAGAGAGAAATCTATGCCATTAACCCGCGATCAAATTGTTCAAAGAACTGCCCAAGAACTACGAGATGGCACTTATGTCAATCTTGGTATCGGAATGCCGACTCTGGTTTCCAACTATATTCCTGAAGGGATGAATGTGATTCTTCATTCTGAAAATGGTCTGCTCGGCTATGGTCAGTTTCCTTATGAAGGAGAAGAGGATCCTGATCTGATCAATGCCGGAAAACAGACGGTAACGCTGATTCCAGGTTCTGCCATTTTTGATCATGCGACTTCGTTTGCGATGATTCGGGGCGGTCATATCGATCTCTGCATTCTCGGCGCGATGCAAATTTCCCAAGATGGGGATATTGCGAACTGGATGATTCCAGGCTCGATGGTAAAAGGGCCGGGCGGGGCGATGGATCTGGTGGCGAGTGCGAAACGGGTGATTGTCTGCATGGAACATGTTGCCAAAGGTGGAAAGGCAAAAATTATAAAAAAATGTACGCTTCCCTTAACGGGTAAAAAAGTGGTGTCGAAAATTATTACCGATTTGTGCGTGATGGATATCGAGAATCAAAGCCTTGTCCTAAAAGAGATTGCGCCGGGGGTTACTTTGGATGAAATAAAAAAAGTGACTGAGGCGGAGTTTCAGGTGGCGGGTGATTTGAAAGAGATGAAGTTTTAATGATTTCCCTCTCCCCAGAGGAGAGGGAGGAAAAACTATGAAAGCAGTCTATTTTGAAAAACATGGCGATCTCGATGTTCTCCAATACGGAGATTTTTCAGATCCTAAAGTCGGCATTCACGATGTTCTCGTTCGAGTCAAAGCATGCGCGCTCAATCACCTCGATCTCTGGACTCGCGAAGGTTTGCCGAATGTGAAAGTCCCTTTACCCCATATCCTAGGAAATGAGATTGTCGGAATTGTTGAAGAGGTTGGCTCTTGCGTCCAATCGGTCAAAAAAGGGGATTCCGTTCTGGTTTCTCCTGGTCAAGGTTGTGGCAAATGTAAACTCTGTCTCGAAGGAAACGACAGTGTCTGCGAGAAATATAAGGTGATGGGGTATCAGATCAATGGGGGATATGCAGAGTATGCGGCAGTTGGAGAAGAGAGAATCATTCCGATTTCCAACAGTTTGACTTTTGAAGAATGGGTTTCAACTCCACTCGTCTTTTTGACCAGTTGGCATATGTTGATCACCAAGGCAAAGCTTCTTCCGGGCGAAACCGTTCTGATTCATGCCGCCGGAAGTGGAATCGGAATTTCAGCGATCCAGATTGCGAAATTGGCAGGGGCCCGCGTCATCACAACCGCCAGCTCCGATGACAAATTGGAAAAAGCAAAAGCACTCGGAGCCGATTATGTCATCAATTATAAAACCCAAGATTTTGTGAAGGAGGTAAAAGAGATCACTCACGGAAAAGGGGTGGAGGTGGTTTACGAACATATCGGCCCACAGACTTGGGAAGGGTCACTAAAATGTTTAGCGCGTCAAGGGAGACTCGTTTTTTGCGGATCGACTACCGGCCCCAAAGTGACGATGGATCTACGTTTCGTGTTTTCAAGACAATATTCCATTTTGGGTACTTACCTCGGATCGCGTCATGAACTGATCACCGTTTTGGATTTGATTGGGCAGAAAAAATTCAAACCAGTCGTCGATTCGGTGTTTCCTCTTCAAGAGGCGAGAAAAGCGCAAGAAAAGATGATGTCGAGAAATATATTTGGGAAGATTGTGTTGAAAATTTGAATGTGATTGTAGGGGCGAACCTTGTGTTCGCCCTTACAAATATTGGCGATCCTATAAATGTGGATAATTGTCCACGTAGTTAGGGCGAACACAAGGTTCGCCCCTACATTTTTTATGGAATTATATTTTTATGCTCCGAGCCATTTTGTTCGATTTTAACGGGGTTGTCGTCGACGATGAACCGCTCCATTTCCAACTCTTTCAAAAAACAGTTGCGCTGAAAAATGTGAAACTGACGAAAGAAGATTATTATGAAAAATATCTGGGATATGATGACCATGACTGTTTTTCCGCAGTTTTAAGAGATCATCAAATCACTCCCGATGAAAAGTTGATAGAAGAATTAACTAAAACGAAAGCAGATTTTTACCTTCAGTCGTTGGCCGATAAAGATCTGTTTGTTCCAGGAGTGATCGACTTTATTAAAAAAGTTTCCGAGAAGTATTTTTTAACCGTTGTCTCCGGAGCCTTAAGGCAAGAGATTGAAGTCTGGCTCAAACGGGGGAAAATTTTTCCGATGTTTCAGGGAATTGTCGCGGCAGAAGATGTGCATCATGGAAAACCGAATCCCGAAGGATATTATAAAGGTCTTTCTTTAATTAACCGCGATTGTGTGCCAAGCTCGGAGATGATTCTGCCGAAAGAATGTTTGGTGATCGAAGATTCGAGATGGGGAATTGAGGCGGCGCATGCGGCAGGAATGAAATGTTTGGCTCTAGCGACTTCTTATCCCAAAAGTGAATTTAAGGGAGCCGATTGGGTGGTTGAAAGTTTTGCAGAGATTGATTTGGAAAGTTTGGAAAAATCGTTTGATTGATAATCCGATAGTTGATCGAAATCTTGAATCTTTCCAGGATTGAGTTTTTGCCAGGAAGCTTGCCGGAATGGTGATGATCAAATTTACTAACCGGTCCTTAGTTTAGCAGACATGACAACCCCGGTTGTGCTAGAGGGGACGCTCCTTTTAAAAAAAATGTCATCTAAACAACGGACCCGTCAGTAAGAACCTGTTTGGCTAAAAATTAATTTACGCATTTAGCGAGAGTGATTTTCA
>CAZSRQ010000062.1:0-13832 GCA_964609335.1 uncultured Pseudomonadota bacterium | reverse complement strand
GCCTCGATTTTGTTTTTATTTTTTTTCGTGATGGCCAACAGTTTGATGACAAATCCAAATCGCTTAGCGCATTCGATATCAAACGCACTAATCTCGCGAATCCCCTCGATGTACAGTTTTTTGAAATTGATGTACACCCCATAGGCAATCGAAACCAGGATAGTCAATTTATGCGCGGCATCGATTCCATCAATATCAAACGTCGGATCCTGTTCGGCATATCCCAGGCTTTGCGCTCTTTTTAAAACCGTTTCGAACTCCTCTTTCTTCTCCGTCATTTCACTTAAAATATAGTTGGAGGTTCCGTTGATGATTCCCCACATCGATTCGATTTCGTTTGCGACAAATCCTTCTCGCAAAGCACGCAAAATTGGAATCCCCCCGCCGACTGCCGCCTCAAAACAGATATCAAGCTTTGCTTTTCTGGCGACCTCAAAAATCTCTTTGCCGTGCAAGGCAAGTAGAGCCTTGTTGGCAGTGACGACATGTTTTCCATTTTTTAACGCAGATAAAATCAATTTTTTCGCTTCGCTGACCCCTCCCATCAACTCAACAATCACAGGAATTTCTGGATCAGCGACCAACTCTTCCCACGAAGCAGCCAACTGATCTTTTTTTATTCCAGCTTTTAACGCTTTTTCTTTTGTTCTTGTCGCAATCTTTTTTAAAACCAGTTTTGAGCCAACACGACTCTGAAGCAGAGAAGTGTGACGAGCCAAAATCTCGGCAACCCCGCTTCCGACGGTTCCAAAGCCGACAAGACCAATGTTAATCTGTTTCATATCTTTAACGCTCTCCGAATCCCCTTCACCGCTTGGGCAATTCTTTTCTCATTTTCAACGAGGGCAAATCGCACATAACCTTCTCCCGACTCTCCAAAACCAACCCCTGGCGCAACCGCAACACGCGCCTCTTTGAGCAATAACTTGGCAAACTCCAAACTTCCCATCTCCCGATGAGATTCCGGAATTTGCGCCCAGACAAACATGGTCGCCTTCGGTTTATCGACGAACCATCCTCCCTTGGAAAGCCCTTCGCAGAGCACATCGCGACGCTTGCGATAGGTCTCGGCAATCTCTTTCACACACCCTTGAGGTCCATTCAAAGCGACGGTCGCAGCGATTTGAATCGGTTGAAAAGCACCATAGTCAAGATAACTTTTGATTTTTGTCAACGCTCCGATGATCTCACGATTTCCACTGCAGAAGCCAACGCGCCATCCTGGCATCGAATAACTTTTGGAAAGGGTATACATCTCAACGGCAAGACTTTTCGCTCCTTTGACTTGGAGAATCGATGGGGCAACATATCCCTCAAAAGTCAAATCCCCGTACGCAAGATCATGAATCAGGAGAATATTATTTTCCTTTGCAAATTGAACCACTTTCTCAAAAAATTGAAGTGTCGCTGTCATGGTAGTTGGATTCGAGGGAAAAGAAAAAATCAACAGTTTCGGTTTCGGCCAAACATTCACAAACGCATTTTCGAGATTCAGCAAAAAATCTTCTTCAGAATTTGCACGAATCGCCCGAACTTGCGCTCCGGCAATCACCACCGAATAGGTATGGATGGGATAAGTCGGGCTCTGCACAAAAACAACATCTCCCGGCACACAAAGCGCCAAAGCCAAATGGCTGATCCCCTCTTTTGCCCCAATCGTCACGATGGTTTCCGATTCAGGATCAAGAGAAACATTATAATGGCGATGATACCAATCGCAAATCGCTTTACGAAGTTTCGGAATTCCTTTGGACATCGAATAGCGATGATTGATCGGTTTCTGGGCCGCCTCAATCAGTTTGTTGACGATATGTGGAGGCGTTGGAAGATCGGGATTTCCCATCCCCAGATTGATGATATCTTCTCCCCGCTTGCGTGCCTCCATCATCAGATGAGTCACAACACCAAGCACATAGGGGGGAAGTCTTTGAATACGTTCAAATTCCACGATAAAAATCCTTAAACAAAATGAATTATTAATAATTGAATGCGAGTTTTCTTATTTTAAACATTTCAACCAATCTGAGCCAAGTTTAATCTTCCTTTCCAACGATGAGTTAAAATGGTCTTGATTATTTTTGATTCCGGTTTTTCCAATTTTGGATCAAATTGCATCCAATCAAAAGCCTCTTTTCTTGCGCTTTCCAAAATAGAAAGATCTCGAACCAGATTTGCAATTCTGAAATCTGGAATACCCGATTGTCGAACTCCCAAAAAATCACCTGGGCCGCGGATATTCAGGTCTGCCTCGGCGATTTTAAAACCATCATTGGTTTGACACATCGCCTTCAAACGCTCTTTTGCTACCTCACTCCTTGGCCATCCGGCAATCAGAAAACAGTACGATTTTTCGGCTCCTCTGCCAACTCGTCCTCGAATTTGATGGAGTTGTGCGAGGCCAAATCTTTCGGCATGCTCAACGACCATAATTGTCGCATTTGAAACATCAATCCCAACTTCAATGACCGTCGTTGCAACCAGGATTTGAATCTCTTGATTCACAAAATCAGCCAGAACTTTTTCTTTCTCCACCCCTTTCATCTGACCATGAAGCAAACCGATTTTTAAATCTGGAAAAATTTCATTTTGAAGTTTTTCAAACATTTGGGTCGCATTTTTAAGATCAAAGGTTTCACTCTCTTCGATGAGAGGATAGACAAAATAAGCCTGTCGTCCTTTTAAAATTTCCTGTTTGATAAAAGGATAAATTTTTCCCATTTCCTTATCGGAAAAAAGTTTTGTAAGAATCTCTCCCCTCCCTTTCGGTATTTCATCGATAATCGAGAGATCCAAATCCCCATAGACAGTCAACGCCAGTGTTCTCGGAATTGGAGTGGCAGTCATAATCAACAGATGCGGATTTTTCCCTTTTTTCCTGATTTCTGCCCGTTGAAGTACACCAAATCGATGCTGTTCATCGACAATCGCCAATGCCAAATTTGAAAACTGAAGTTCTTCCTGAATCAGCGAATGGGTTCCAATCACCAACTGAATTTCTCCCGATGCAATTTTTTCGATGCGATCTTTTTTCTCCTGATTCGGCAAATCACTTTTAATCAGAGCCACATTCATCTTCATCGCTCCAAAAATTTTCTGGATATTTCTAAAATGTTGCTCAGCCAAAATTTCAGTTGGAGCCATCAAGCAGGCTTGAAACCCTGCTTGAGTCGATATCAGAGCTGCTATGGCAGCGATGATTGTTTTCCCACTTCCAACGTCTCCCTGCAATAAACGATACATTGGAAACCCACTGGATAAGTCAGCCAAAATTTCTTGAACCACCCTTTTTTGCGCATTGGTTAATTGATATGGAAGAGTTTGATAAAAAGAATTTAATGAATGTTCGTTCGATAAAATAGCTATTCCAGACTCTTTTAAAACATTTTGTTTTTGGAGAGCCAAACCCAATTCCAAATAAAAAAACTCATCAAAAATCAATCTTTGATACGCCACTGTTTTTTGGAGATTCAAATTTTCTATATTTTCTTCAATCGACGGTTGATGAATCTGCAAAAAAGCGTCGCGGTAACTGATAAACTTATATTTTTCTAATATTTTTGAAGGGAGAGTTTCTGGAAGAACTGAAGAAGCTTTCTCCAATCCATTTTTAATAATTTTTGATAAAGCTTTCTGTGTTAACCCTTCAGTGGATGGATAAATTGAAACAATTTTTTTCCCAAAATCTGAATTTTCTTTTGCTTCTGATTCATCCCCTAACCATTCCAGTTCGGGATGAATCATCTGTTTTTCACCATGATACAGATCCACTTTACCAATCAGAAACGCTTTATTTCCTTTCTTAAACTGTGTTGCAAAAGAATTTTTGTAGTAATGAAACCATTTCGCACAAATAAAACCGGTTTTATCCGTAAAAATTGCCTCAAATATCTTTCTTCTCCCTTTGGCAATCGAAGCTTCCCCAAACACCATTAGTTCTCCACAAACAACAACTTCCGAACCTACAATAGCCTCACGAATCGTTGTAATATTTCGACGATCCAAATAACGGCTAGGAATATGATAAAGAAGCTCTTCCAAAGTATGAATCCCAACTTTATCAAGTAACTTAGATAAATAGGGTCCAACCCCTTTTATGTACTGAATTGGAAGAGTGAAACAAGTGAGTTCCATAATCTTTATTGGAATAACAAATAAAAAAAAACCCCGTCCCGATATTCGGGACGGGGTTTTATAATCAACTTAGACAGATTTATTGTTCAACAACATTGAACTCTGTACGACGATTTTGGGCTCTTCCGGCTGCTGTTTTGTTGTCAGCAATCGGTCGAGATTTACCATAACCAATTGATTCAAGCCTTGAAGGAGCAATCCCTTTGTTGACTAGGTAATCGCGAACTGCATTCGCTCTACGATTCGATAGCTTCATATTATATGCATCGCTACCAATTGAATCGGTATGACCTTCAATTCGAACTCTCTTGATCTGAGAATTTGATTTAAGAATCGAAGCAACGTCATCCAAAATTCCATAAGATTCTTTTTTGATAACCGATTTATCGAAATCAAAGTGAATCTTCTGATCAATGGTAATTTTCTTCGCCTGAACCACTGGTGCTTTTGGAGGAGGAGCCTCTTCTTTATGATGGGTATAGTTCAAACCCAAGAAAGCTCTATAATCTGGGCTTCCGACACCATGTGTAACACCAGCTCCGCCACCTGCAGTAACATCTAAATTACGAGTAGCATGAACTCTGAATGCTCCATTCACTTCTGCAGGAGTTTGGGTTTGATGCTTGAAGAAACTTCTGGCCACAGGCTCAGTATGACCTTCTGCAATGATATCAAAACGATCATGAGGTTTAATATTGAGAGCAGCACCTAGTGGAATCGTATCATCGATTCTGGTACCACGAATGGTAACATCGTCTTTGGCTTCATAGCCCATATTGAAACCAAGTTTCACTCTTTTATGCGGATTGAAATCTAAGGCAAGCTTACCACCACCGGTTACAGTTCCTTGTCCCATGAAAGTGGTAGAATGACCGGTCGGGGCATTGACAAACGGGACGACTGCAAAACCAACATATTTGCTGTGAACCAATCTAAACTTCATATCAATTCCAACATCACCCATTACAAAACTATCACTTGGATTAATGTTCGCTTTTAAAGGAGAGGTGCTCAACCCTTGATAATTATTCCAATTGACTAAGGGAACTCTAACCCCGGCTTCAAACCAATCCGTAAATCCATAACTTCCAAAAATGTTAGTGATAAGGGTATCATTTACAACCCCCTGTCGTCTTGTCCCAATTGGTTGAGCCAGCTCTAGAGGATTTTTTGCATAATCTTCATAGAACCCTATGTTCCATTCCCCTTTTTGGTGAGTATCAGCATCATAAAGAGTAAGAAACTGGGTTGAGTCAACGGCAGGTTTGAAATTGTTGACATCAAACAAGGAAAATAATTCTGCTTTCGCTTTTTGCGGCTGCGCCATTACCAGCGTTCCAATCGCTATAAGTATTGCGCCCGACTTTTTAAACTTCTTTATCATATTAAGGACCCCCTTTTACATTTTTAATTAAAACCAACCAATAACTAACACAATTTAGTTACAGTTAATAAACATCTTTAAATTATTAAAGATTATGACAGCAGTGTCAATAAAAAAGCTTATAGGAGTCATTTTTAATCAAGCAATGATTAAAAATGTTTTTTTCGTCGCAACTTCTTTTTTAATAAATCGATAGGACTTTTGAAACCTAAAAAAAAATTAAGAAAGACAAATTGTGACGCAATCTCGAACTGTTAACTTCAGCGCAGAAGCTTGTGGATATTACTCTTTCACAGAGTGCAATCCCGACTTGACCTTCATTGATCCTGGGCTTATCAGCTCTAAGCCGAATGATTTTTTTTCGGCCTCTTGCGTTTCTTCTTCTTCAAATGTTCAAATCTCTTCCTTAAATGGAAACAGGTTTCATGAAAATTTTTCTCTCTCTGAAAAACAGGCTTTGTCCAATTTAAGCCTGATTCTCTTTCTTACACCCAATCAAAATATTCCTTTAAACGGCAGCTATACATTGAAAAAAAGCAACCAGCCCTCGTTATATATTGATTTGGCATTTGATGAATTGTCGAAAGTTAACCTTGAAAACTCATCGATAATATTAAGCAACGCGGCTGTTTTTCCTTGGGGATTACCGAACATTGCTTCCAAACCTGGAATGGAAGTTAAACTTCATGACGGCAAACTCTACCTGACCCCCCATTATAATTTTCTCATCGATTTGTTTACCGGAACGAGGGATATCACCTCCCAAATACTCCCTTACCTGCCTGCAGAGTTAAAGCAACAGGGGAAAATCGTTTCCGCTATTTCACCGAATCAAATCATTGACTGGATCCTCTTGGGGATGAAAAGTGAAACAGCTTCATCCCATCCACCTTCTCCTCTTTTGACCACTCTCGCAAACAATGTAGCTGGGATATGGGGAGATTTGTATTTTCAACCGATCGATATTGAACGAAAAGAAATAACAATCCTATTCGGAAAAAATCCTCCACAAGCTCCCTTTCAAATCACTTTTGAAACGGATGGGATCAAAAACCTTCACTCGCTCACTACGACAGGAGGTTTAAATCTTCAAAAATTTTCAATCCCCGGAAAAATCGATTTGGAAAATTCTCAAGCGGCCATCAGAATGGATATCGGTTCTAGTGGGAGAAGCTCTGCAAGCATTGATCAAACAAATATCAACATTCGATTATTCAATTATCCGCTCTCTTCTGGCCAATCGGTTAAAATAACAAACGGGAAGATTAAAGATGGAAAAGCAATTTCATTGAGAGGGGTCGAGTTTACCCAAGGAGTTCGAGTTGAAGGGAGCGGCTTGGATTTATGGGATCTCTCTTTGAATCTAAATGTGGATGTCACCCTGGAGATTCCATTTCTTGGCAAGGCAAGAATTCAAGCTCCGATTCTTTTAAAAACAGAGCTGAAGAAATCTGCAACAGACCCCTCTTATCAGATGGTTCCCAATCGAACCTTGCTCGCCATTCCGGAATGGACAATTCAATGGGGAGGCAAAGTAAATCCCCAAAAAATGAAAGGGAGTTTTTTTCTCTCCGACTTGTCAAATAAAAACAGCTGTTCTCCTGAAGATCCCTCGATTGAATCGGAGAAAAAGCCTGATTCCATTGAAGTGGAATTGGAAATTCATGAAGTAAAAAGCGATGTCGATCTTTTTAAAGCCGGATCGTTTCATTTTTCGGTGATTCCTCCAACCACGAAAGATCATTCGTATGATTTCTCAGAACTGTTGAAGCTTCCCAGCTTAACCGCCCAAGCTGTCATTCAGCAAAAAGATGGATCAAAAATCGATGGGGTTTTCGAATTAAATTCTTCCAAAAATGGAACCGAAAATAAAAAAGAGTTAAAAATTTCCCTCGAAGAGAAACGAGCCGATGGAGTTTCACAAAGTCTGATCAAAAACGGAACAGTCAACTTTACCTCTCAACCGGATACAACAAACAAAACGGAAATCTCCCATCTGCTCTGCAAAGCAGATTCGTTTTTGGGAGTTGAAAACCTTGTCGGCGAATTAAAATATCGGGAGTTTCCAGAAGAAGATGGCTGGCAAAAATTGAGTCCGGAGCTGTTCAAAGTGTCTGGCAATCCAAAGGGACAAAAAATCACAAATCAATGGTTGCAAGGTTCTTTTTCGATTGCTCTTCAGCCGGATCCCGCACGACCAGCCTTTATTCGCTATCATAGAAATGAAAGTCGACTGGAGGTTAGAAATCTTGATGTCCCCTTTTCCTTTGAAAAGATATTTCCCCCTCCACTTCTGGCTGCTTCGGAGCAGAGATACAAAGGCTTTGATATTGCCGGGCTTTTGATTGCTGACGGGATTTTTGATATCAAAAATCTTCGTTGGGATGGAACGCTAGCTCTTCGCGGAAGTAGAGCGGGAGATCTTTTCTTGAGGGATGCGAAGGGAAATCTTTTTGAAGCGCGGCTGGATGCTGCTCATCCCGAGAGACTTTATCCGCTTCCATTGGTTCGAGATACCAATCTTCAGACTTCATCGATGATTCGACATGATTCCTATTGGAGCGAAGGGGATTTTCTTTTCAAAAGTGAAGTCGATCTGAAAACCATTCTTCCGGAGGCAGACATCGACCTGACCGGAATGATCGAGTTCGCATTCACGAAGTTGCCTCATTCTATCCCGGAAGGTTTCGATCGCCTCTTCAGCGCTTTTCTGGAAAACCTGAGTGTTGAAAGAAAGGGAAAATCTTTTGCAATTCCAGCCTTGTTCGATACCGGTTTGATCACTTCCGAAGAAGCAAAATTAAAAGTCCCCGACTCGTATACACAAAACTGGCTACAGACAGTTCCCGATCTTCTCAAATTGATTCGGGCTGGAAAGGCAAGATTGAGGGGATTGAGGGTCAATGGAGGATTGGGCGGACCTGATCATTGTCGATATTCCCAACTGGTTGAAAAAGAGAAAGTGAAAGAAGCCGAATGTTATTTGGGATTTGATCCGCAAACCACTGCCACACTGGAGTTTGAAATCAAGGAAATACAAAATACAAACGATTCGCAGGTAACCCAATTT
Source organism: uncultured Pseudomonadota bacterium (assembly GCA_964609335.1). GTDB lineage: Bacteria > UBA10199 > UBA10199 > JADFYH01 > JADFYH01 > CAZSRQ01. The sequence goes on along the minus strand of CAZSRQ010000062.1, from coordinate 5,247 downwards.
CGGTTGATGTATGATCCAAAAAAACCGGTTCAATATCATGGGGCAAAGGTGGGAAATGCGTTTATCCTTTATAATCCTGTCGGTTTATTGAACTGTACTGGACCCACCTGTCCTGGATTTGAGGAAGATTTGGGAAGTTTCAACTCCCTGGCAGATATTCGTACCCCGACAGAAAAAAATGAAGAAGGTTTGAGCTTTCGATTTATCACCCCCTTTACCGCTCCTTCTTGGGATCTTTCAGCACTCAATTTTACGGAAGCTTACTTAAAAGGTTATGGTCTAGAAGATCTTGCCTGTTTCATTCGGGGAACCGATTTAAAACATCGAATTCCCCTGGCGGTTTTAAAAAAAGATCCCCGCTATTCTCTCAAAGATCAAAGCATCGATTGTCGAATCCCGGCCAAGATTACAGAAGCGGTTGAACTTTTTCGTCAAGGGGAGACCGATTACAAAAAGTTGAGCGTGATTGACCCGAACGATTGTGAAGATTTAAATCGCTGTCCTGATCCCGAAGTTGAAGCGGGAAAAAAAACTCCTGCCAAACCTTCTCTCATTGATTTTCTTTCCTCCTCCGTTGAAAACGGCATTCAAATCGAAACCTATTTAAGAAATGGTCCGCTTCGAATGCCGATCGGAATTCTCGATTTTACCACCGAATCGGCAGATCGCGAAAAAGCGGCAATCCGCGCCAGAATCGGGAAATTAAAATCAGAAAAAAAAGGGGATTTCCAATGGCAACTGGATGAATGGTGGAAAACAAGAGTCAAATACGATCCAAAATTCGAGTTGAACCAGCTGAGAAGAAGGTTGCAGGAGCTTGAAACCAACAGTGCCCGCCTCAGTTTACGGGCGGATGACAAACAGATTACGGTGACCTTTAAAAATCCTGAACTGAATTTGGCTGATTTCTCCAATGAAAATCATCAGCTTCAACTGAAAGGTTTGAGGGCGAAAGAGATGCGGGTCACTCTCCCCTATTCTCTTCCAAAACTGCGGGAACTGATCCGGGAAAAAAAGTTTCGCCCCTCGGATATTCAGGTGGAGATTGTCGAAGCGACGGCCACTGAAATCCATTTCAGCAATCCAAAGACAAAAGCAAAGCTTCATCTAAAAACGGCAAGCCGGGGTGATCCAATCAGGCTCGATCTTTTCTCCTGGAAACCAAATGCAGACGGAATGGAAATTCACACTTCCAATCCGAAAAACAGAAAATCCGGAATTCATCTTCCAAAATCGCTCTCCCAATTTGAAATTTCTCCTGGAGAAATTTTTTCAAGTGAGTTTGAAAACGCCTCGATGCAGGAAGGGCTTCTCCGATTTGATGCCACATTTGACAGAGAGTTCAACCTGTCAAAACTGACCTATTCAGTGGAGGCGGAAAACTTCAGCGCCACCATCAAAAGGGGACATTCAAGAACGATTACATTGAATGGTTCAACGATCCAGAATGGCTCTTTGAGGATCACCCAGGATTCAGGCGACCCGACCACCTTTCCAACCTTGATGGCGCGCGGTTATGGCGTCATCAAGGCCAATCCGATTCGAATCAATGATGAAAATTTCAATGTTCCCGGACTTCGGGTTTTTGGGCTGATTGATGCCGAAGTGAAAGGGAATTTTCTGTTGCGGTCGACTCCAACCAGCCTGATTTTGGAGAGTGATCCGGCCGGAGGATCCCCGATTCATATGGAAAATGGAAAGGTCGAAAATCTTTTGATCGATCAGGATCTAAGCAAAACAAAACCGGGAGAAGATTTAAAAGATTTCCCCCATAAAAACCTGGTTCACACCCAAATGCAATTGGGGGCAAAAAGACTGCAAATCGGCAAATTGGAAAAAGTCGAAATTCTTCTCCGACCCCAAAACGGAGAAAACCCGATCCACTCTCTTGTTGCAGAAGGAATTGAACTGGGAGAAATCGAAGGGGGAGGAGAATTCTGGTTTGCCGCTCCTGCCTACAAATTTTTGAGGGGATTTTTTCCAAAAATCGGTCCACGGCCAGATCCGAACGTTATTTATTTTCCTTTTCTTGAAACAGTGAATCCTTTTTTGAAACTGTTTACCCAACGCAAACCTGAAAATCGTTCCAGTTTTTTCAGGCTCGGAAGAGTGGAAATAGTTCCTGAAAATCGATCGGCAAATCCTCAAGAAAAAGCAGGAGGAACTTATCTGGGCAATATCGACACCCAGATTTTTGAAGTGGGGGGAGAGCATCAATATTTCAAATTCAAATATCCGGATGAAATGAAAGTCACTCCGAAGGGAAAAAGTGTTTTAAGCGGAGAAACCCGCCAGATCACTCTCGATACGGTTTTAAAAGACAAGGCTCGTGGAGGAAAAAAGGTAAAATTTCAAACAATCCAAAGAGATTTGAGAGGATTGAGATATCGTGTCGACACAGCCGATAAACCAGCTCAAGGAAAAATTCGCTGGGAAAGACATCGTTAAATAAAATCCAAAAATCGCTCAAAACTCATCTCCATGCCGATCTGATGCCTGAAGTGACTTTGCAAAATTTGATGAAGCAGTTTTTCATCGGAGTTGTGAAGAAGGGTAGAGGAATGAGAATTACTTTCTTCTTCGGAAATCCATTTCTGAAGGGAAGATGAAAATGAGATCATTCGTGAAGATTCATTTTTGCAATCAAAGCAGACGACTCCACTTCGCTCAAGATCAAATCCTGCGAATAAGGAGTTTTCCGTTTTTTTGCATTTGAGACAAGAATGAAAATGCGGATGCCAGCCAATCGCTTTTTGATTCTTCAAAAGTGCGGACCAAAAAATTTCCCGCTTCGCTCCCAGTTCTTCTAATTTTAATAATGATTCGAGAAGAATCGTAAAACCATCGGGGCTCGATTCTTCTTCCTGATAAAATCGATACACCATTTCGAGCAGGCCACTCGCAAGTAAGATGGAGTTATAATCGGAACGGATTTTCAAGAATCCGTTGAGAAGTTTTGCATCTTCGATGAAGACCAGTTTTGAATTCTTGCTTTCGCGGAGAATAATCTCGGAGTAACAGAAAAGATCGAGTGTTCCTAAAAACCGTTTTCTGCTTGACTTTGCCCCTTTGGCAATCCCTTGGATTTTTCCCTTGTCGGGAGAAATGAAACTGACGATCTGATCTTTCTCGCTATAATCCCATCTTTTTAAAACAATTCCCTGGATGGAGATTTTTTCACTCATCTTTCCAAAATAACCTTCAGCCGTTTTTTCGAAACATCACTGATCATCAGCTTATCGGTCGCAATCGCATGTTTCAGGGCGGTTGAACAGCCGCAGCTTCTCTCTTCTTTCAATTGAGGAATCGTTTCCAAAACCATTTTCTTCGCCTTTTCAATATTCGAAAAGAGCGTTGCCAAAACCTGATCAGAGGTCACCGAATCATGATCGGGATGCCAACAATCGTAATCGGTGGCAAGCGCGATCGTTGCGTAGCAGATCTGCGCTTCACGGGCGAGCTTTGCCTCAGTAAAGTTGGTCATGCCGATGACATCCGCATCCCAGCTTCGGTACAGTTTCGACTCCGCTTTGGTGGAGAATTGGGGCCCTTCCATACAGATATAAGTTCCTTCAGAATGCGCCTGAAGATTTAATTTCTTGGAAGATTGAACCAACACTTTTCTCAAATTCGCACAGATCGGCTCTGCGAGGGCGACATGGGCAACGACCCCATCCCCAAAAAAAGTCGAAATGCGTCGAGTGGTACGATCAATGAATTGATCCGGAAACACAAGATGACCTGGAACGATCTCTTCTTTTAAAGATCCGACGGCTGAGACAGAAAGGATCTGCCCCACCTCCATTTTTTTCATTCCCCAGATATTCGCCCGATAATTGATTTCAGAGGGGAGAATTCGATGTCCACGACCATGACGAGCCAAAAAGACAACCTCTTTCTCACCTAACTTCCCCAAAACAAATTCGTCTGAAGCATCACCAAAGGGGGTTTCCAAACGGACTCTTTCCAAAATTTCCAGCTGCTCCATTTCATAGAGACCGCTGCCACCAATAACTCCGATTCTTTTGAGTTTCATCATAATTACTCCCCAGATTTTCCCCCTTTGGAAAAGGGGGATCAAGGGGGATTTATTGCTAGGAGCTGATTTAAGCTTGTATTTCATCCCCTTGCAATAAATCCCTCCCAACCTCCCTTTACAAAGGAAGGAGCTTATTTTTGTAATTTTTTTTAAGTATTCAAAAAATTCGTACAACTTGATTTGAAAGAGATCAAGTTATTATTTGACTGCAAAAAAGATCTCTTTATATTGATCGAATGATCAAAAACTACCCTTTAAACAAAATACTGAAAACCGCTCTCAAAAACGGGGGTGATTTTTCTGAAATCTTTTTCGAGCATAACGACTCCACTTCCATTCAATGCGAAGAAAACAAAATTGAAAAAATAATTTCAGGGATCGATGTCGGCGTCGGCTTGAGAGTTCTTCATAACGGCAAAACCGCCTATGCCTATACCAATGATATTTCAGAGGCTTCGCTTCTCAAACTCGCAGAATATTTGGCCGACGGAATCAAATCGGAAATTTTTGACAAAGATATTACCCGCTCGAATCAAGCTCGGTCATGGGAAAATTCTATTTTAAAATCCCCCTCAAAAATTCCGATTAAGGAAAAAATCAAAAAAGTCAACGTGGCAAACCAGACGGCCCGACGTTTCGATGCGAAGATTCAGCAGGTGACCGTCAACTATCGTGATCTCAATCGAAAAATTTTTATCGCGAACTCTCTCGGTGAAACGGCAGAAGATGAACAGATTTATACCGTCTTCGTCACACAAGTGATTGCTCAAAAAGACGATCTGATTCAAACCGGCTATGAACCGGTCGGCGGAACTCTCGGCTTTGAACTATTCGATCAAATCTCCCCGGAAGAAATCGCCACGGTCGCTGCCGAACAGGCGATTCGGATGTTAAGTGCCCCCAAAGCACCGGCCGGAAAAATGATGGTGGTCTTAAGTTCAGAAGCCGGTGGAACAATGGTTCACGAGGCGGTTGGCCATGGGTTGGAAGCCGATCTCGCCTTTGAAGAACTCTCCGTTTACAAAAATAAAATTGGTGAGCAGATTGCTTCCCCTCTTATTACAGTGATGGATGATAAAACCGTTCCCAATAAAAGAGGATCTTTCGTTTTTGACGATGAAGGAACTCCCGCCGAAAAAACCATTTTAATCGAAAATGGAATTTTAAAACGATACATGTCGAATCGACTTTACGCCTCCAAAATGGGG
>CAZSRQ010000061.1:0-13919 GCA_964609335.1 uncultured Pseudomonadota bacterium | reverse complement strand
GAACGCGATTCTTTTCATCGATGAGATTCATACGATTATCGGAGCCGGAGCTGTTTCAGGAGGATCGCTCGATGCCTCGAATCTGTTAAAGCCGGTTTTAGCCAATGGGGATCTGAAATGTATCGGAACTACCACTTATAAAGAATATCGGGCAATTTTTGAAAAAGATCATGCGCTTTCCAGACGTTTCCAAAAAGTTGAGGTGAGTGAACCGACTGAAAGTGAGGCGTATCTCATCCTTCAAGGTTTGAAAAAACATTACGAAGATTTTCATCAGGTCAGTTATTCGCCGGCAACGCTGAAAGCAGCGGTGGAGTTATCCAACAAATATATCAACGATCGTTTTCTCCCCGATAAAGCAATCGATGTGATGGATGAAGCGGGAGCTGAAGTTAAACTGAAGAAAAAAGAAATAGATAGCCCTGAAGATTCAGCTAGCACAGCGAATGCGAAGAATGTGCGAAGTCCAAAAGTAACTCCCCAAGATATCGAGGCGATTGTTTCTCGCATTGCAAAAGTTCCAACCCAAACGATTAAGCTCGATGATAAAAAACGGCTTGAAAATTTGAAAAGAGATTTGCAGCTTTTTATTTACGGTCAAGATTCTGCGATTGAAAATGTCGTTCAGGCAATCCAGCTCTCTCGGGCAGGACTTTCTGAGCCTGATAAACCGATCGGTTCGTTTCTTTTTTCAGGGCCAACCGGAGTCGGAAAAACCGAGGTGGCGCGTCAACTGGCGCAAACCTTGGGAATTGAATTTATCCGTTTCGACATGAGTGAATACATGGAAAAACATACAGTCGCCCGGCTGATCGGCTCTCCTCCAGGTTATGTCGGTTTTGATCAGGGAGGACAGTTAACCGAGGCGATTCATCGTCATCCGCATGCTGTGTTGCTTCTCGACGAAATTGAAAAAGCGCATGAAGATGTTTTCAATATTCTTCTTCAGGTGATGGATTATGCGACGCTCACAGACAACAATGGCCGCAAATCCGATTTCCGACAGGTGATCTTGATCATGACGACCAATACCGGTGCGCGTGAAAGTATGGTCAATACGATCGGTTTTGGAAAATCGGCTTATGAAGACAAAAGTTCAAAAGCGATTGAAAAGGCGTTTAGTCCTGAATTTCGCAATCGGTTGACCTCGATTGTCCAATTCAATCCATTGGCGTTGGAGATTGCCGAACGAATAGTCGAGAAAATGATTACCCAACTCGAAGAGCGACTCAAAGCGAAAGAGGTTCATCTGGTTCTAGATCCTTCTGCCAGAAAATATCTTGCCCAGAAAGGATTTGATCCGCATTATGGTGCTCGTCCTCTGAAAAGGCTGATTGAATCGGAGGTTGCGGCCGTTTTATCAAAAGAAATCCTCTTCGGAAAATTGTCGAAAGGGGGAGAAGTGACGATTCAGGCTCCCAAAGAGAAGTTGGAATTCAAGTTTCTATAAAACCATCTGAAATTCTCTTGTTTTAATTCCCTAAAAAATTTTAATACTGGAAGTCTATGACTTCAAAGCCAGATTTATTGCTTGATTACGAACTGCTCGATTCCGGCGACGGATTTCGCCTGGAAAGATTCGGAAAAAATCTGATTGTCCGTCCTGAATCCATCGCGATCTGGAAATCTGTCAATCCTCGATCCAACTGGAAATTTCATGCGGTCTGTCATCCCGATCAGAGAGGTCGAGTTCAGTGGGAAAAGAAAAATGGTTTTACAGAACCTTGGATCATTTCTTTAAATGCGTTGAAGTTTGAGCTTCGCTTTTCGCTTTCGAAAAATGTTGGGCTTTTCCCCGAGCAGCTTTCCAACTGGATTTGGTTGGATGAAACTATTCGATCGAGTTCTAAACCGCTTTCTATTCTTAATTTGTTTGCTTACACCGGTGCGGCAAGTTTAGTCATGGCGAATGCGGGAGCGAAGGTTTGCCATGTCGATGCCTCTAAATCGGTGGTTCATTGGGCGTCTGAAAATTTGCGAATGAGTCAATTGGGTTCTGACAAGATTCGCTGGATAGTCGAAGATTGCCAAAAATTTTTGATGCGGGAGATTAAAAGAAAAATTCCCTATGATGGGGTAGTGCTTGATCCACCTGCGTTTGGCCATGGGGGAAAAGAGACTTTGTTCAAGTTTGAAAATGAGATTTCAGAACTGCTTTCGCTCTGCAAAGAGCTTTTACCTAAAAAACCGAAATTATTCCTTTTGAATTCTTATTCGATGAGATATTCGTCTTCGGTGATTGCGAATCTGGTGAAGGATTTTTATCCAGACGAAACAATTGAATCAGGTGAATTAGAGATCGTGCAAACAAACAACCAATATCGACTTCCTTGCAGTATCTATGCAAGGTTTAAAAACATTGAGTAATCCTGATGAAAAAAATATTTTTTACTTTATTATTTTGCCTCATTTTAAATTCTACTGCTCAAGGAGAATTCAGGTTTTACAATTTTAAGATCGAACCAAAATCACTTTTTGTTAATCAAGAAGGATCTGTTTTATTCTCCGTTCAATTACTTTCCTCTCTTGAAAAACAGGCATCCGTTTTCCTGATAGAGGTCGATAAAAGTGGCGAACTGATTCGATATCATTGGCCATTAAAAGATGATGGCTCTTTTGGAGATATAAAAGCAGGAGATGGTGTTTATAGTCGAACCATTCAATTCAAGGAAAAAAGTCCGAAACAACTTCATTTTTTGGTGACCAGTTCTCAGGATGAGGAAAAAATGAAACAGCATGCAAAAATTGAAGAACTCAATTCATCTTCCATTTTGAAAGCAGATTTGGAGATTACTCCTCGACCATCATTTTTGGAAATTATGGCTCAGATTTGGAAAAAGATTAAAGAAAGATGACCTCCCCAAGCCCGCAGCCGTCGCCAAAGCCGCTTTGGCACGTCGGCGACCTCCTTTGTAAAGGGGCGAAAATTATTCTCTAACTTCTACAATTACCTCACACAAAACCGAATTTGCGATAAAACATTCTTTATGTGCTTTTTCGTGCAGTTTTTTCAGCTTTTCTGAATCAGGAATATTTTCTCCGCCAAATTTCACTTTCGGTTTCAAATAAACTTTTGTGATCGCCAATTTTCCATGCGCATTTTTTTCGAGGATGGAGGTTGCTTCATCTTCATATTCTTCAACGATGTAATTTGACATCGAGGCGATCGCCAAGAAAGTGAGGAGATGACAGCTGGAGAGGGAAAAGGTGAGAGCTTCTTCAGGATTGACATACTCTTTTTTCCCCAAATATTCCGGGGCAGAAGTCGCCTGAATTTCGGTTCCTCCAGGAAATTTCACCGTATGAGTCCGATCGAAAGTCTTATAGCTAAAATCAGCAGTTGTTTTTTTCCAGTGAAGAGTTGCTTTATGTTCAGACATGGTGCTGTTCCTTTTTTGATAAGATGGAAGATAGAATGAAAGAGGGGCGTACGACCGTACGCCCCTACAGAACGGAATTTTTTATTGAACCTTCAATAATTCGACTTCAAAAATCAGATTGGCATTGGGTGGAATATCAGCACCAGCCCCCTGAGAACCATATCCCAGCTTTGAAGGGATATAGAGCATTCTCTTTCCGCCGATTTTCATTCCGGCAACCCCTTCATCCCAGCCGGGGATCACTTCACCGCGACCCAAATGAAACTGAAATGGCTGACCACGATCTTTGGAACTATCGAATTTTTTTCCGGCAGATCCATTTTGATCGAGCCAGCCGGTGTAATGCACACTGACTGTTTTTCCACGGGTTGCTTCGACTCCAGTTCCGGTGATTTGATCGACATATTTTAATCCGGTCGGGGTGGTCACTGTTTTTGCTGGAGTGAGCGAAAAAGCGTTAGTTGCAGAAAAAACAACGAATAGAAATAAAACCGAAAAAATTTTTTTCACGAGATTTCTCCTTGAATGAAAGGGTTAATTTTAAAAATTTATAAGATAAATTTTCAGGCAAACAAAGAATTATTTTCTCTTAATTTCGGTTGGACTTGTTCTCGTTTCAGATCGTTGATCGATCGGGTTAATCCTTCAATCGTCAAAGGATACATCTTGATCAGTTTTGAAATCGCATGAATTGTTGGATGCGTTTGCCAATAATTTTCCGGTTCAGGGTTTAACCAAATCGTCGAAGGAAAATGTTCTTTCAGTCTTTTGAGCCACTGAATTCCTGGAGTCTGTTCATTTGACCAATAATCAATCGCCCCATTGGCAACAAACAGCTCATAGGGATTCATGCAGGCATCTCCCACGATAATGACATGAAAACTCTTTCTGAATTTCCTGAAAAGTTCTTCCGTCGGAATCGTTTGTCGAAGCGACATGTTGGTATAAATTTTTGAGTAGATGCAGTTGTGAAAATAAAAATGTTCAAATGCCTTGAAATGAGTCGAGGCATGCGCTGCCGAGAAAAGTGCTTCTGCCATGTGTGAATAGACATCCATGCTCCCTCCAATATCCATCAGGAGAAGAAGCTCTGATTGATTTTTCTTGGAGGGTTCAAAAACGAGCTCAATCTCTCCAGCATTTTTGCACGTTTGATCAATCGTTTTATCCATCTGCAACTCTTCAGCATGTCCGATCCGATCGAGTTTTCTCAATCGTTTAAGAGCGACTTTTAATTGACGGGTCTCGAGCACACGATCATGTCGATAATTTTCAAACCGTCTTTCCTCGGCAATTTTAACGGCCGATCTTCCTCCGCCAGGGCCGCCGATTCTGATTCCGCTACGATGTGTCCCCGAATGTCCGAAAGGAGAGGTTCCGCCGGTGCCGATCCAATGGCTTCCTCCATGATGCTCTTCCATCTGCTCTTTCAACCGTTCGAGAAAACGGCGTCTCAACTCGTCCAAATCAAGCTTTTCAGCATCAGGAGGTAGCGCTGGCCGTTGGCTCGGATCGACAAAACGATTGAGCCAGTCGAGCAACTCTTCCTTGAAATTGAAATCTGCAGGATAGTCTTTGAAGCAGACCAAAAATGCCTGGTCAAAAATATCATAGAGCGACTCTGACTTCACCAGAATCGCGCGGGCCAAATGATAAAAACGGGTGAGGGAACAGTCGGCTATATTTTTCGAAAGTGACTCCATAAGATAAAGCCACTCTTGCACTCCGACCGGAAGTTTGAATGCCCTGAGAGTATAGAAAAAAGTCAAAAACATACTCCCTTCATAAATGACTTTCCGGGCAAAGGGAAGAGGGTTTCCTCAATCGAGCAGATCGAAAATCCAATGTTTCTTTTTTGGATAATACGGTTTTTGCTGCTTGCGATAATACGATTTTATCTCGTTTTACCGATGGTTTTCATATTCTCTTCCGGAGTTTAGGATTTTTTCTATTTCTCCGCAATCGAGCCAAACGCCGCGACATTGCGGGCAGCTATCCATTAAAACTTCATTTCGACGGATTTCTTGCATTCCGATATTGCAGTTTGGACAAGTGAATAAAGGCATACTTTTTTTCCTTAAAAGGAATTTTCGCCGCACCGACTGCGATTGAAAAAGAGATTCAGAAACAATACGAAGTGGTATTGATGGGCAGAACCACCGATATCGTTGAACAATTTTATGCCATCAGCATCGAACGAAGGCTGAAGCATCCTGGGGTGGTTGCTATTTGTGAATCGGCGAGAAGAAGATTGTTTTGATTTTTTTAAACCGATGAATGAACAGATGTCGCTGAACTTTTTCTATCGAGCCAACTATAGATGATTGGCAACACGATCAACGTCAAAAAAGTAGAGGAAAGAATCCCCCCAATCACGACTGTTGCCAGAGGACGTTGCACCTCGGAGCCAACTCCGGTCGAGAGCATCATTGGCAAGAAACCGAAAACATCGACTAAGGCTGTCATGAGAACAGGTCGAAGTCGCGTGAGCGATCCTTGAAGAACTACTGCTTCTCCTTCCATTCCCTGTTTTTTGAGATCATTGAAAAAATTGACTAAGACGACTCCGTTCAAAACGGCAATTCCGGAAAGTGCGATAAATCCGACCCCGGCTGAGATGCTAAAAGGAAGATTATAGAGGAGAAGTGCCAAGACTCCTCCCACCCACGCGAGAGGAACGCCTAGAAAAATCAAGAGTGTTTGAATCACATTTCGGAAAGCGATGTAAACCATCATCAAGACCAGAAGAAGTGCGAGAGGAATAAGAAATGATAAGCTCTTTTTCGCTTCTTCTAGGTTTTTAAAATTTCCTCCCCATTCGGAATAATAACCTGGAGGGAGTTGCATCTCTCGCGATACTTTTTCTTTCGCTTCTTTGACGAAACTCTCCGTATCGCGATCACGAGGATTGATCAGAATCGCGGTTCTCCGTTTCGATCCTTCGCGGTGGATATTGAGATAATCCTCTTCAAACTCGATTTTTGCGACTCTTACCAAAGGAACCGTCATATTTGAAAAGATTCCGACGGGAAGATTTTTGATTGCCTCAAGATCCGAGCGTTCTGTTTCGGAAAGACGAATCAAGATTGGAAAATGTTTCATCCCTTCATAAAGCGAACCAACCTCTTTTCCTCCGAGAGCGGTCTCGACGGTTTCTAGGATTTCCTGATTCGAAATTCCCAGCTCTTTTAAAAGACGATCGTCCGGCTTGATTCTCAAAAGGGGAGAAGTCCCTTTCAATTCCATTTCGACATCTCCCGCTCCCGGAACTTTTTTGACGATGTCCGCCATTTTTCGAGTGAGTTCGACGAGAGTTTTCATCTCTTCGCCAAAAAGTTTCAGGGAAATATCGGCGCGAGTCCCTTCCAAAAGTTCGTTGAAGCGCATTTGAATCGGTTGAGTGACTAAAATTCTTTGTCCGGGGATTTCCTCTTCCAGTTGTTTGACCAAATCGGCGATCAGTTTCGCTTTGGTTCTCCGTTTACCGTCGATTTGAGGCCATTCCTTTTTCTCTTTTAACGTGATGAAAGTATCCGCCAAATTGACTCCCATCGGGTCGGTGGCGACATCGGCTGTTCCAAGTCGAGAGAAGACGGCGACGACTTCCGGGAATTTTCGGATCGATTTTGCCGAAAGTTTTTGAAGAGCGATCGATTGATCAACACTAATATTGGTCGGACGGATGAATTGAATCACAATCGATCCTTCATCCAATTGGGGTAGAAACTCGCCTCCCAAACGGGAGAATAAAAAGATTCCCACCAGGATCGAGACAATGGCGAATACAACGGTGATTTTTTTCAATCGAAGAAAAAATTCCAGAAGAGACGAGTAGAGTCTCTTCAGCTGAAGCATTAATCGAGGCTCTTTCTCGGCACCCTTCGAAGAAAAAATAAGCGAAGCCAAGGCAGGAGCAGTGGTGAAAGAGAGAGTCAATCCAGCAATAACAGCAATCATAAAGGTCGCTGCCATCGGTTCGAACATCTTCCCTTCGATTCCGGATAAGGCAAAGATCGGAATGAAGACGACGACGATGATCAGCTCGCCGAATCCCGCAGCAGAACGAACTTGAACCGCTCCATCGAATACCGCCTCTTTGATCTCGGAGCGCGTTAAGTTCCTTTGCCACTTCATTTTTCGATGGTGGATGAGTCGGATGCAGTTGTCTAAAACGATGATCACCCCATCAACAATGATCCCAAAGTCGAGAGCGCCGAGGCTCATGAGGTTTCCAGAAATTCCCAAGGGGCGCATAATCAAAAAGGTAATGAGAAGGGAGATCGGGATAGTGATTGCTGTAATCAATGCTGCTCGGGCATTTCCGATTAGAAAGAAGAGGACGAGCGCAACCAAAAGTGCGCCGAGAAGAAGATTATGTTTCACAGTATCGAGAGTTGAGTCAACGAGGTTAGATCGATTATAGAGCGGCACAATTTTAATTCCTGGAGGGAGTTCTTTTTGAATCTCTTTCAATCGCAGAGCAACCTGTTTTGAGACTGTTCGGCTATTTTCTCCGATGAGCATTAACGTGGTTCCAATGACCGATTCGTCTGCATCGACTAATCCTGCTCCCGTTCTAAGTTCCGTTCCAAGTCCAACATGAGCGATTTCTCCGAGAGTAATTGTCTTAAAACTTTGGAGCGATTTGATCGGCACATTCTTGATTTCTTCGATTGATTTTAGAAGACCGGTTCCCTGCACCAAAAATTGTTCTCCGGTTTGCTGGATATATCCTCCCCCCACATTTCGATTCGTTTTTTCCAATGCCTTTTCGATATCGTCAAAATGAATTCCGTAACGGGTCATCGGATCGATTCGCGGGCGGATATGGAATTGCTTCTCAAAACCTCCAATGGTGCTGACTTCAGTGACTCCTTTCACTGTCAACAGCCTTGGCTTGATATACCAATCTTGGAGAGAGCGAAGCTCCATCAGCTGTTCGACTCTTTTTTCTCCGGTTTCTATTTTTTCGGATTCGACCGCGTATTGGAAAATTTCCCCAAGCCCCGTAGAGATCGGTCCAACCTTAGGCTGAATATGGGAAGGAAGTTTTTCATCCACCAGTTGAAGCCGTTCGGAGACGAGTTGTCTCGCTCGGTAAATATCGAACTTATCTTCGAAAGAAATGGTGATTTGAGAAAGACCGTATCGGGTGATCGAACGAACTTGAGTCGTTCCCTTAATCCCACTCATCGCATTCTCAAGCGGAAATGTAACAGTACGTTCGATCTCTTCAGGAGTCATCCCGATTATGGAAGTGTTAATTTGCACTTGGACGTTCGTGACATCTGGCACCGCATCGATCGAAAGATGTTGAAAACTGAACCAACCTCCCAAAACAACAAGGATAGTGAGAAAGAGAACAGTGAAAGGATGATAAACAGAAAAATGAATGATTTTTTTAATCATAAAGAATCCTTTTTAATGTCCATGCCCATCTTCAATTCCTCCAAAGGCGTCGAGATCTGCCACTCGAAGGAGCCCGGTCCCTTTCGTAACGATTTGATCTCCTGGCTCTAGTTCCGGAGAGCGAATGGAAAAGCTGTTTTCAGATTTCACCGATTTTTCGACTTCGATCAATTTGAACCACCCTTTTCGGAGACGGTAAACACCGACATGCTCTTGAAAATAAACCAAGCTTTCACCGGGAGGAGAATCGAGCAGCGAAAAAGAGACCGGTAAGTATTTTAATCCTAAAATCTCTTTTGCTTTTTCGGAAAGTTGAAATCCTTCTTCGTGAGAAATAGCGGTAATTGCTTTGCCAGATCCTATATTTGACGGTGTTTCGTCGTGGTCATGAGACTCTTTGTGGTGCTCTTCCTGATGTTCGGTAGGAGGATCGGAATCGTCGCTCAATAAATGATCGGTAAAAAGAGCAATTCCTAGGAAGAGAACTGAAAAAATTAAGATAAAAAGTGTTTTCATATTTTCTCCTGCAAAATTCTTCCTTCGAGAGCATACACTTTCCAGAGTGCTTCAATCGCCTTGAGTTCTAAGATATGAAATCTCTCTTGAGACTCCACCATCTGTTTATGGGTTTCCAAGACGAGCGCGCTCGAGACAAGCCCCCGCTCGAAGAATGAATCGATCTCTTGATGACTCAACTTCAGCTCGTTGGGTTTGGATACACGAAGGATTTTTACAATTTGTTGATAGGTTTGAATCAGCTTCTTTCGTTCGAGGACAGATTCGAGTTGAGTGAGTTGAAGATCGAGCTTTGCCTTTTCTTGATTGAAGAACGCCTCTCTTTTTTCCCCTTGATTCTGATGAAAGATTGGTAGGGAAAGGGAGAGGTTGAATCCAACAGCGGTGGCCGATTCTCCTGCGAATTCCTCTGTTTCAACCGAAGGGCCGAGTTTGAGATTCGGCCAAGCGCCGCTTTTAGCCGCTTTGAGAGAAGAGGTTGCCTGTTCAAGTTCTGCTTGAGGTTTGGTGATGACCGATCCTCGAATAGTTTCTAGCGAATTGGAGACGTTCAAATTCGGCCATTTTTTTTTCGGTAGAAAGCTTTTTGAAAAGGAGAGAGGGCGATGGGTTGCCTTTTGCAGATAAGTGAAAATGCTGATTTCCTCTTCGGTGAGCGAGACTTTTTTTAATCTCATCTCTTTTTCAGCCAAGCCAAAAACCGTCAAGGAAGTCTGTTGCTCCGGATCGAGAATCGGGCGTTTTTGATAAAGAGTGCGGATATTCTCGAAGGCATGAACGGTTTCATTGAGCAGAGAAAATTCGGTTTGAAGTTGGCGTAATCGGTGAAGAACTAGAACAGTGTTCAAAACCGCTTTTTCCTTTACGCTCAGGGTGATGGCAGAGCTGAGTTGCTCATAAGCACGAGCTTGACGGATTCGATTTTTTCTTTTTCCTCCCAACTCCAAGGTGTGGGAAAGATTTATTTCTGATAAAAAATCTTCTTTGTCCGGCTCCGCGCTGAAAAGTTCCCGGACTTCTACTTCGGGATTCGGCCTTTGCTTTGCGACCAAGAAAGAGGTTTTGCTAACCTCGATTTGGGCATTGGCCCTTTGAATATCGGGATGATTTTCAATCACACAATTTAAAATATCTTGCGCGTTTTCAATCGAATCGCACGAGAGAGATTGAGCGAGTAAGTTTTTTGCCGAAAAAAGAACCAAAGTGAATAGCACAAACTGCCTGAAAACAAAGCAGCGCAATCTTTTTTGCTTCATAAAAGAGAGATCACAAAGCGTAGAAAATCACCTTATGTCTGAAAAAATAGATATTTTTGAAATGAAAAAACCTAAAAAGAAATTAGGCAAGAAAGATAGGAGGTCGAAAAATAAAAGTGGGTAATGAAATAGAGTAAAAGAAATTTTCTTGAATAAGAAAAGCGTTTATTTTGTCAGTTTTAATAACTTTTAAATGCACTTGAGTGGGAGGGACTAAATGATGGGCAGGACAAGATAGAAGGGAACAATCTGCAGAATCGTTTGAGCTTTGATGAGAGCTGTCTTCCTGGCAAAGATAAGGATCAAGCAGAAATCCCGCCGCAAAAAACAATAGAATAACTAAAGAAATTTTTTGAAATCGTTTTCTCATTTTTCGGCAAGTTAGTCTTTGAGGGGTGAGAAAGTCAAATGGTTAAAAAATATGTGTGGGGATCATCTTAAATTTAATGCCCGGGGCCGGAATCGAACCGGCACGACCCTTTCGAATCACAGGATTTTAAGTCCTGTGTGTCTACCTATTCCACCACCCGGGCGACCATTCATATTGCGGAAATTGAATAAAGGCTCGGGTGGGAATCGAACCCACGGATAAAGGTTTTGCAGACCTCTGCCTTACCACTTGGCTACCGAGCCGGAATTCTTGAAGGGATCCTCTAAAAAATCTTTGTTTCTTTACTTTACCCGTTATAAGAGTGTCAACCGATGAAACACTCTTTGAAAAAAATTATCGATTCTGAGCAGATTTCCAGCCGAATAAAAACTCTCGGAAAAGAGATTTCGAATGATTTTAAAGATCGTGAATTGACCGTGATTGGGGTCTTAAAAGGCTCTTTTATTTTCATGGCGGATCTGGTTCGGGAGATTGAATCTCCACTTCGATGCGATTTTTTGAGGATTGAGAGTTATGACGAAAATGGAAAAAGTGGGCATATTCGGCTTGTGTTTGATCTGACTCAACCGATTGAAGGGAAAGATGTTTTGGTGATTGAAGATATATTAGATACCGGAAAAAGCCTTCAATATATACTTCATCATTTGAAGCCCAAGAATCCTAAAAGTATCAATATTTGTTGTTTATTAAACAAAGAGAAACACCCGGCGCTTTCCAAAGAGGTTCGTTATACCGGCTTTCAAATTCCGGACGTTTATGTGGTCGGATATGGGTTGGATCTTGCTGGAAAATACCGAGAGCTTTCGTATGTAGCAGAGGTTTTAGAGCCAGCTCAGGAATAGAGTGCCAAAATCACGGATCCCAAAAAAATGAAACTGATCATTCCATTCACCGTAAAAAAAGCGACGTTGATTCGTGATAAATCGTCCGGTTTTACCAGGGAGTGTTGGTAGGCGAAAAGAAATCCCATCAGAATAATTCCGATAAAATAAGCAATTCCCAACTTCGAAGAAACTCCAAATCCGATAAAAAACAGAAACGAGATGAAATGCATGAGGCGGGCTCTATAGAGAGCTTTAGGAATTCCCCATCGCACCACCAAAGAACGAAGCTTATTTTTTCGGTCAAACTCTTCATCTTGGGTTGCATAGAGAATGTCAAATCCTGCCACCCAGAACAGTACTGCGATTCCGAGAAGAAGGGGGGGCAAACTGAGGGATTCTCGAATGGCGATCCAAGCTCCGATCGGTGCAATCCCCAAGGAAAGTCCCAAAAAAATCTGTGAAAAATCGGTGAAGCGTTTTGTGTACGAATAGAAAAACAGAATTACGAGAGCGATTGGAGATAAAAGAAGACAGAGAGTTCCAAGCTGGAAAGTTGAAAAAACGAATCCGCAAGCAGTGAGAATGCAGAGAGATAAAACGTATTGTTTGGAGAGAATTTTTTGCGGGATATGCCGATTTTCTGTGCGAGGATTTTTGGCGTCAATTTCTGCGTCGGTCCAGCGATTGAAACTCATGGCGGCAGTTCGGGCGAAAACGACGGCGATGATAATCCAGATGATTTTTTGCCAAGGTGGAAAACCGCCTGCGGCAATCAGCATCGACCCGAGCGCGAAGGGGAGGGCGAAAACCGAGTGGGAGAATTTGATCATTTCTAAGGTGTGATGAAGTTTTTGGAGCATATAATTTTTTGTAATAACTTAGCCTGTCTAAAACAGATTTAATTTACTGTCATTCCAGCAGGCTTTTGGGCTGGAATCCCCTTAATTCAATTGTTGACTAGTGGGAGCCGAGTAGTCACAATTTTCTTTATTTCTTTAAGTACTCTTTATCAACTCTTACTTTACTCTCCGCAAACCCTTGCTATCTCTAGTTCAGAGAAAGATAATAATAAATGGGTAGAACTATGATCAGCTTTTTAGTGAAAAGTTTATTGGTCGGATCTGTTTTTGTGCTGTTCATTTTTATTTCGCCTTTGCAGGCACAAATCCCTTTTGATTTTTATCCAAACATCAACAGCCCGACTCCGCGGGAAAATCCCCAGCCGAAAGAAGAGGATCTGAATCGCTATCGGGTTCCGCCTCCCCCTTATCCAAATTATTATGTAACGCCGTATACCTATTGGCATCCGGATATTGCGAATCCGAATATTGCCAATCCTAATATCGCAAATCCGCATGTGCCGACTCAGAATATTGCGAAGCCAAATCCGATTAAACCGAATTTAAGTTACGAAGGAATGCAATATATGGATTTACGTTAATGGAGAGAAAGAATGAATATAAATTTATTAAAAATAGTTTTGATCAGTTTTCTTCTTCTATTCGGCGGATCAAATCTATCTTTCGCCCAAGAGCAAGCTCCGGTTCAAGATCAGGCACCGGTTCAGGAAGATTTGACTCCTTTGAGATCGGATGTTTATCCGGACAGCCAGGCACTCACGAGCAAATATCCCGATTACGATCCGCAGACGAAATTCTATTATGATCAGTTTCCGTATTATGATCGTTCGACCGGTTATTTTATTTATGGACCCAAAGAGCGGCAAGATCCGAACTGGCCCGTTCAGGAGTCGGTCACCAACCAATATCCCTATTACGATTCCCCGACCGGAGCTTTTGTTTATGGGCCTGTGGTGAAGGATAATCCGAATATTCCGATTCCCGATCCCGATGCCATGCCACCGCATATTGATACTGCGAAACCAAATACCGATGGCTGGGAAGCAGATGCCCCGAAACCAAACATCGGAAATCCCAATATTGCGAAACCGAATCTTCCAACTCCCAATATCTCAAAAACGAATATTGATATAGTCGGGCGTTAAAAAAATCCCTTTTCAATAAAACCGCTTTTATGTTCTTTATGGACGAGTTTCACTTCATCGTCTGTTAAATGAAATTCCAAAATTTATGAATTCTAATACCAGTTTTATTGACTATCTCTTCTCTCTCTATTTGAGTCG
>CAZSRQ010000060.1:0-14258 GCA_964609335.1 uncultured Pseudomonadota bacterium | reverse complement strand
GATCTTATCCGACGATTTTCGGGGATCTCTTCATCAATATGATCGCGGCGGGAGAAGCCTCGGGAGCGCTGGATGTGGTGCTTCTTCGACTCGCCGAATTTACGGAAAACCAGGCGAAACTTCGAAGCAAGGTCATCGGGGCACTTTTTTATCCGATCATGATGATGGTCGTAGGAACCACGTTGCTTGGGTTTTTGCTGATTTACGTCGTTCCAAAAATCACCAAAATTTTTGAAGATACAAAAGCGGCTCTCCCTCTCCCGACCAAAATTCTTGTGGCGGTCAGTCATTTCGCAGCCTCCTACTGGATGGTGATTCTTTTTTTGGTTCCCTTTCTGATTTACGGTTTTATTCGGTATAAAAAAACGGAAAAAGGGAGACTCTGGCTCGACAAGATGGTTTTGAAGCTTCCGATTTTTGGAGAGCTTTTTCGAATGATTGCGATTTCCCGTTTTTGTCGAACCCTTTCCACCCTGATGAACTCCGGAGTCCAGCTTTTGGTGGCGATGGATATCGTCAAAAATATTGTCCAGAATTCCATTATTACCCAGGCAATAGAAGATACAAAAATCAGCGTGAAAGAAGGGGAATCAATCGCCGAGCCGTTGAAAAGGAGCGGGCAATTTCCCCCGATTGTCACGCAGATGATTGCGATCGGTGAAAAAACCGGTGAACTGGAAAACATGCTGGAAAAAGTGGCCGACGCCTATGATCAGCAGGTCGATACCAAAGTTTCAACGTTAACGACGTTGCTGGAGCCGATCATGATTGTGGTGATGGGTGCAGTTGTTGCTTCAATTGTTTTGTCGATTATGTTACCTATTTTGAAACTGAATCAGGTTATTCGAAGGTAAAAAGCAGTTGTTGCCATGATTCATTTGTCATCTTGAGCGAAGCGAAAGATCTTATCAACGTTGATTAGATTCTTCGTTTCACTCAGAATGACAATCGTTTTAAATCTAATATTCATAAATAAAAAACAGGAGAAAATTTTTATGAAGCTGATGCAAAAACTGAAAAAGCAAAGTCCTCTTCTCCGTCTGAAAAGCGAAAGAGGAATGACGCTCATCGAAATCATGGTCGTCGTTGCGATTATCGGGGGGATCTTGGCAGTCGTTGCCGTCAATGTTCTCGATTATTTTGATGAGTCGAAAGTCGAGACCACCAAAATCCAGATGAAAAATATTGAATCGGCGCTCGATCAGTTTAAAAGAAGGCAGGGCTTTTATCCCGCCACCGAGCAAGGATTGGCTGCTTTAGTTGATAAACCGACGACCGGAAAGATTCCTGAAAATTATCCAAAAGATGGTTATATCAAGAAAATTCCAAAAGACTCCTGGGGAAATGATTTTATTTTTACCAGCCCAGGTTCATCGGGTCGCCAGTATGAAATCATCTCCCTAGGGAGAGATGGGCAAGAGGGGGGAGAGGGGTATGATGCGGATATCAAAAATTATGAAATAGGAAAGTAACAATAGTTAGGAGTTGGGAGTCGGGGGTTGGGAGTTTTTCGCCCCCAACCCCCGACTCCCGACCCCTATCTTTTTTACAGAACTCCAAATCATTCTGTGAAAGCGAAAAAAACAAACAGTCGTGGAATGACCCTGATCGAAATCATCGTGGTCATTGCCTTGGTCGGTCTTCTTCTTTCGCTGGGAGTGACAACTCTTACCGACTGGTTTGATGATAATCTTTCAAAAACAGCTTCTGAACTCGCCGGCACTATCAAGTATGCCTATAATGAGTCTGCAATTAAAAACCGGATTTACCGGTTGAAAATCGATTTTACTACCGAGACAATTTCCATTGAAGCCGCTTCTGAAGAGGTGAAAATTGACAATGCCCTAGAAGAGGGGAGTTCGGAAAATAAAGATTCTTCCAAAGATTTTCCTCCCGAAAATGATCCCTCCAATCCGGCAAAAAAAGAAAATTTTGCTTCAGCCGCTTCCTATCTTTTGAAACCGATTCATCTTCCCGACGGAATAAAAATCAAGGATGTTTACGTCGAGCATGCCGGAAAAAAAATCGACAACGGGATGACCGCCCTCTATTTTTTTCCGAACGGTTGGGTTGAAAAAGCAATCCTCAACCTTTGTGATGAAAAAGAGGAAATTTTTTATTCGATCGAAGTTCATTCGTTTACCGGAAAATCAACGATTCGTCATGAGTATTTAGACTATCAGCAGGTGCTTGAGAAAAAATGATATTTTATCCAAAAAAATTAGTGAAAAAAGAGGGATTCGTTCTTCTCGAAGTCATGATCGCTCTCGTCATTTTTGCCGTCTCAATTCTTGCTTTAATGGATGGGGTTGGAAATTCCGAGCGGGCTTCCGGTGAGGCGGAAAAGGTTCAAAAAGCGGCAATGCTCACCCGATTGAAAATAGCGGAAATCAAACTCTCTCTCGATGAAGAGGTGGCGCGGGGAGTTTTTCCGGATGAAAAAGAAGAGAGTGGAATTTTCAAGGAACCTTACGAAGAGTACAAATGGAGTTACACAATTCGAAAAGTGGAGATTCCGGTGGTTCAGCCTTCTTCCGATCAATCCCAGGTTTCTTTGGGTCAATCGAACAGCTCGGGAACTGCCTCCAATCAGGCCGGAGCCGATGTCTTGGGTGCCGCGAGTTCGATGGCTCAGATGGTTGCCAAAAAAATTTCCGAATCGATTCGTGAAATGAAAATCACCGTTTCGTGGGGAGAGAATGAATCGGAGATGCAGAAGATTGTGATTACAACGCATCTGGCGAAGTTGCGGTAATGGATAGTCCCTCCCTTTGAAAAAGGGAGGTTAGGAGGGATTTAATGCAACCAAATTTGAAAATAAATTTAAATCCCAGCAGTAAATCCCCCTTAATCCCCCTTTTTCAAAGGGGGAGATTTTTACAATCCGGTTTTACACTGATTGAAGTCCTGATTGCGATTGCAATCCTTTCCGGAATGGTGGTCGCGATGGTGATTTCAACCAATCAGATCATGAACAACAAAGAGGAGACCGAAAAACTCGATGATCAATCCCATTCCGTGTTTTTGGCATTGAACAGAATCTCGAGTGATCTTCAGATGGCATTTCTGGTTTCCGGAACCGATTTTCTGGGAACGACGGGAGAGAGGAAAATTGCCTTTATCGGAAGGGAAGATCAGATGAACTTTGCCAGCTTTTCACTTGTCCGCTACTTCAAGGGGGAGCAGGAGTTTGATTACGGGGAGGTTGGCTATTTTATTGCCGCGGGCAAAGGGGAATCGAGAGACAAATCGTTCTATCGTCGGGAACAAAAAGGGTTTGATATCTCTCCGGAAGAGGGGGGAATTTCCGAGCCGATTCTTGAAAATATCCGGTCGATTCATTTTAAATACTATGATTCCCAAAAAAAAGAATGGCTTCGGGGATGGGATACAACCCAGCTCGATTTCAGCAATCGTCTGCCGGAGATGGTAAAGATCGAAATGGAAGTGGAAAATTTGCAAGAGGAGGGGAAACCGTTATCGTTTTCAACGATCGCGGGAATCAAGCTGGTGAAAGGGATCAGTTTTTAATTTTTGCCGATTCAATCTTGAACGATGAAAAACGTCATAAAAAACAGCAAAGAAAAAGGGATCGCCATCCTGATTGTCATCGCCAGTCTCATGTTGCTCACAACCTTGGTTGTGGAGTTTATTTACAATACGAATATCACCTATCACCTCGCGATGAACGAGCAGGATCGGACGCAGGCCTATTATCTCGCCCAATCGGCGATCCAATTTTCGCGAGTTGTCTTGAAATTTGACAAAGAGGCGAGACAGATGGTGGCGAACGCATCCCAAAGATTGGGACGATCAATTCAGGTTCAACCGCTTTATAAAATGATCCCGATCAATTCAAGTTTGCTGCGAGGATTGACCGGAGGATCTGAGCCAACTCCCGATCAGGGAAATGGCAAAAACAGTCCTCCCGAAGAGCTCTCAAAATTGCAGGAGGCAAACCAGGCGATCGGAAATTTTGATACAAAAAAGGCGCAGGATTTTCTCGCGTTTGAGGGGGATTTTGATGCGAAGATTGAGATGGAAGATGGAAAGTTCCCGTTGAATGCTTTTTATGTTTATACTCCGACCCAACCCGAGTACGATCGGCTGAAAAATATTCTGGTCAATCTGTTTCTGCAGAAACCGTTTGAAAATCTGCTGAAAGATCGGCTTCAATCCTCCAAAGATCTGGTGAACAAGATTGCCGATTATGTTGATCGAAATGATGTGACCAATGAATTGGGGGGAGGGGAGAGAGGCACTGAATCTTCCGCCTATGCCGGTCTCAAACAGAAACCAAAAAACGGAAAACTTTTGACCGTCGATGAACTGATTCTTGTTCCAGGAATGACCGAAGATCTGCTAAGTGAATTGAAAAAACATGTGACTGTTTATAAAAGCACCGATAAAATAAATGCTTGCGAAGGTTCGGATGAAATCCTTCGGGCAATCATTATGACTTATACCCAAAACAGTGCAGAACCGATCCGGTACGATAATGAAGAGAGGTTGAAAAGCCTGGTCACGTTGGTCCGGGTAAGATGCCCCGATCCAACCGGTATGGAGCAGATTCTGAATCAGACCCTCGGGATATCGTCTCCCACCAGTCAGCCGGCGACGGCAAGCCCGGGCTCGAATCCTGCTGCCGGGGTTTCTGCTCCTGTTCCGATCAGTTTTGCTTCCATGCTCAGCTCGGACCGAACCGTCTATAGAATAGAAGCGACCGGAACGGTCGGTGAAGCAGAAATAAAAATCATCAATGTTTTAGACACCTCCAGTGGTTCTCCCGATCAGTGGAAAGATCTTTATTGGAGGGTTGAATAGTGCCCCAAACGATTCTTGCCATCGACATTGGAAGTTACTCCATCAAGCTTGCCTTGGCTGAGCGTGCTTTTGGCGAATTCAGTCTCAACAGGTTTGATGAAATTTTTCTCATTCATAAGGAGGGGCTGACTTATGAACAGACGATTGTGCTTTTGCTTGCCCGTTTCTTTGAAGAGAATGACATTCATTATGATACAGCTGTGGCGTCGCTTTCCGGGCTTCAATGCTCCTTTCGCCGACTTGATTTCCCTTTTACCCAGATCAAAAAGATTGATTCGGCACTCGAATTTGAGTTGGAACAGTTTGTCCCTTTTCCGATTGAAAGTTTGTGGGTCGATTATCTGATGGTTGAAAAAGGGGAAAAAGAGTCAAAGATTTTGGCCGCCTATACCCTGAAAGAAGAGCTGGTCAAGTTTCTGAATCTACTGAACGAGGCAGGATGCGATCCCCGTTATGTCAGCGTCGAGTCGGTGAATCTTGCCAATCTTTACCAGTCCGGACTTCTTCCTCCCGAAGGAAACTACGCGATTCTCGATATTGGTCATTCCAAAACCAATCTCTGTCTGATGCAGGGAGGGAATCTGCGGGAGGTGAGAACGATTTCGATGGGGGGAAAAGCGATTACAGAAGCGGTGGCAAAAGCATATGAAATCAATTTTGCGCAGGCCGAAGAGCTGAAAATCAGGAAAGGACAAATCTCCCCGTTTGAAACCGAAGACAAACTTTCTGCCGTGATCCAGAAAGTGATCGAAGATTTGCTGATTCAGATCAAGCAGACCCTTTTTGCCTTTTATGAAAAAGGGGAAAAAACGATCGAGGCAATTTATCTTTCGGGCGGAACCTCGCGATTGCCGGGAATCGACCAGTTTATCTCCTCCTATCTTCGGCTCAATGTTTCGCCGCTTGATCTGCTCGATCTTTCCTATACCCATATTTCAGATCCCGAATCGGCAAGACCGATTATCGCTTCGTGCATTGCCTCCATTTTCAAGGGGGTTTTTCCGTCAAAAACCACCAGTCTGAATTTTCGAAGAGGAGAATTTTCTTATCGACGCGATCTTGAGGCAATATCCGGCCATTTTCGCCAGATCGCGGTGCTTCCCTTTGCCGCGTTTGTTTTGGGAATTCTCTATTTTGCCATCAGTCTCTATCTGCTCGGTGGACAGGAAACAAAAATGAATAAAAGTGTTGCGAACCTGATTTCCCAGGGGATGCAGATTCAGCCTCCCAAAGGAAATCTGGGAGCCCAAGGGGCGCTCTCTTTTGTGAATTCAAAAATTACCGATGCGAACGAAAAACTGAAAAAGATGAGCGGAGAAGGCAATGTTTCCGCATTCGAAAGCTTGAGACTGATTTCGGCAAATCTTCCTGCGCGCAAGGATATCAAACTCGATGTCGATGATCTGAATATCGGAGTCGATCATGCCCGACTGGAGGGAAAAACCGTTTATTATGAAGCGATCGATAAAATCAAGACCGCTTTGGCGAAAGTTCCCACGTTTAAAAATGTCCAGACTTCCAATGTAAGAAAAGGAACCCAAGACGAACTGAAATTCTCACTCTCATTTGATATTGGAGCGCCGAATGCTCAAGATAAGTAAACATTCGATTTTGGAACGGATCAATTTCGAGCGGTTCTACGAGTATTTTCTTGATCTCGCCCCGAAAGAAAGGATGTTGGTCGCCAGCGGATTGGCTATTTTTGTGCTTTTGCTGATTTTTGTCCCGATTTCCTGCGCCTCCTCCAAGATTTCAAAGACGCAGAAAAATGTGGTCAACCACGAAAAAAACATGAATGAGCTGGTTTCGAAAATCAGAAACTATCGGGCGATTACCGGGCGACTCAAGGCGATTGAAAATCAGTGGTCTGCCCGCGGAAAAATTTCCCTTTCTTCCACCCTTGAATCGATCTCCTCCCAGAATGGGCTGAACAAGAATATCGATACCATTCGTGAACAACCCCCCTCGGGTGGCGATCTGGTTGAAGAAAATTCCGCCGATGTCCGTTTATCAAGAATTTCCCTTCCGCAGGCGATGGACTTTCTTTACAAGATAGAAAACTACAATCAGGGCGGGCTGAAAATCAAACAGCTTCAGATCAAACCGCGTTATGACAACCGCCAGCAGTTTGATTTGTCTTTTCAGGTTTCCACCTATTCTCTCAAGGAAAAGGGGGGAACATGACCAGAAGTGCCAGATTTCTAGCCTATCTCGGGGCTGCGTTTTTCTTTTTTCTGTTTTTTCTTTTTTCCACTTTTCCAACCGATGTTTTGGAAAACCGGATCATCGGCCAGATTGAAGAGAGTCTCGGAAACAATTATCAGCTGAAAATTCAAAGTTCGAGCATCGGGCTTCTCACCGGTTTTTCATTCAAGAATGTCGAGCTCAATCAAAAAGCTGATTTGAAAGAGGTATCGCTGCTAAAAGCGCAGAAGCTGAAAATCAATTTTTCCATTCTTTCTTTTCTCCGCAAAAAAATAAGACTTTCCTTTTACGCCAAGATCAACAAGGGGGTTTTGGAGGGGGATTTTTTTGATGACACGAGTGAATCCGATATTGATTTGAGTTTCGATGATTTTAACCTGAATGAATTGCAGATGCTTTCTTCCCTTTATAATATCAAGCTCAGCGGTCTTATCAACGGGGATGCGAGCGCGGTTTTCTCGAAAAAAAATATCGATAAAAACAGCGGTAAAGTTGATTTGACTTTTCAAAATCTGAAACTCGATTCCTATAAAATTGTTTTGGATCCGAGCTCTCCAGAATCAACTCTCGATCTTCCCAAAATCAATCTCACCGGTTCAAAAAATTCAAAACTGGTCGGCGAGTTGAAAAAAGACAGGCTGGAAATCAAAGAGCTTACTTTTAAAGGGGGAGATCTTGATTTATCCCTGAAGGGAAATCTCAAGATTGCCGACAGAGCCGACAACTCGGAAGTGAATCTGGAGGGAAATTTGAGAATCACCCCGCTTCTCTCCCAGGCGATTTCACTTCTGGCGCTGGTAGAACAGCAAAAAGAGCCGGATGGAAGTTATCGTCTGAAAATTTCTGGACGATTGACAAAACCGTCGATCACGTTGGGGAATTTTCGGTTGCCTCTTTAGAATTAAATTCCAAGCCAAAGATGCCTGAGATGTTTCTCGTCTTGCCACGCGCAGGGTTGTTTATTCCAAACCATATTCTTTTCTTTTTCGCCAGAGAGTGACCGGAGTAATCCCCAGAATTTCCGCCGCTTTTTCCAGGTTTTTTTCCCGGGAGAGAACATGCTCGATATGGTTTCTGGCCAGTTCTTCCAGCGGGATCATCTCTTTTGAGTCGGAGCGAATCTGTTTTTTCGGGTGGATCAGTGAATCCGGAAGATCTTCCAGGCGGATTTCACGATGGGAGGATAAAATAACCAGTCTTTCCAAAACATTCTGAAGCTCCCGAATATTTCCCGGCCAGGAGTAATTTTTGAATGCCTCCAAAACCTCTCCTGAAATTTCCGGTTTCGTTGTTAAAATCCCCCTTTTTTGAAACTCGTTCAAAAATTTTTCTATGAATACCGGAAGATCTTCCATTCTGAATCTCAGGGCAGCGAGTGTCGATTCAAAAATATTCAGTCGATAATAGAGATCTTCCCGGAATTTTCCCTGTTTGACCGCTTCCGATAAATCCTTGTTGGTCGCGGCGATGACGCGGGTATTTACCCTCATTTCCCCATTGCTGCCAACCGGTTCAAAAACCTTGTCCTGTAAAAATCTGAGAAGCTTTGCCTGTGCGTTGGGGGATAAATCTCCTATTTCATCGAGAAATAAAGTTCCTTCATGGGCAAGTTCGAATTTCCCTTTTTTATCCTGCGTTGCCCCGGTGAAAGAACCTTTGACATGGCCGAACAGCTCCGATTCGAGCAAAGATTCAGTCAAGGTTGTGCAATAGACGGTAATAAACGGTTTGTCGCCTCGGGGAGATCGGGAGTGGATGAGTCTCGCCAGTTCGCTTTTTCCGGTTCCACTTTCTCCGGTGAGCAAAACCGTTGAGTCGGTTGAGGCAATTTTGCGCACAAACTCTTCGAGCCTTCGACTTGCGGCCGAAGTGAATCCTGCAAAATAGTTTTTGTTTGTTTTTTCATTTTTCAGTTCGGCATTTTCCTTTTTCAGATCGATGAACATTCTCACTTTATTTGCCAGATGAAGCAGTTGCGTGTTGGTAAACGGTTTGGGGAGATAGTCGAAAGCCCCTTCCCTGATGACTGAAACCGCATTTTCGATGGTGGCATACGCGGTCATCACCACAATCAACAGGTTTGGATTTATCTTTTTCGCCTGCTGGATCAGATCGAGCCCGGTTTCATCTCCCATCCGGAAATCGGTCAATATCCAGTCGAATTTTTTCTGTTGAACAAGTTTTAGCGCCTCTTCGACCGATTCTGCCTCGGAGATTTCGAACTGGCTCTCTTTCAAGGTCATTCCCAGGGTTCGACGGATATTTTTTTCATCGTCGACAATCAAGACATGGATGGGGAAGGTGATTGTTTTCATAGTTTAACCTGCTGAAGGAATTTTGATTCTAAATAAAGATCCTTTGGGTTGACGAGAAAAATATTCGAGCTTTCCCTCGTGCGCTTCCACGAGTTCTTTGGCGATGGTGAGCCCGATTCCCAAAAAACCCCTGGTTTGGAATCCCTCCATTTTGGGACCCTGATAATACGGCTCAAAAATCTTTTTCTGGATGTCGGATGGAATTCCGGGTCCTTCATCGGCCACCTCCAGATGGATGTTTTCTTTGTCGCTTCCGAGAGAGATCTCGATGCTTGAATGGGCAGGAGAAATCCGAATCGCATTGGAAAGAAGATTGGAAAGAACCCAGGGGAATTTCATCAGATCGATATGGGCAAAATATTCTTTTGTCGCTGGAATTTTCAACCTGATTTCAATCTCCTTTTCGTTTGCCAGAATCCGAAAAGGCTTGATCCATTCGGGAAGGAGTCGGTTAAGCGAGGTTTTTTCAAGATACAACTTCAGTGAATGGGCCTCTTTTCCGACCTGGATAAAGTCATTCGCGATCGCACGAATTCTGGAAGCATCTTCATGGATGGTTTCGATCAAGATTTTTGTATTTTCCTCCATTTGATCTTTTCGGCTGACAAGCAGTTCTGCTGCAGTTCCGAGCGACTGAATCGGCGTTTTCAATTCGTGGGAAAGAACGCTGATAAATTCCTCCTTCAGGGTCTGCATTCTCGATTTTTGCGTGATGTCATGCAGAAGAAAAAGAGAGCCGATCTGCTCGTTTTCTTCCCCCAAAATGATCCGGTATCTTGCGGCAAACACCAGCCTGATCCCTTCGATCTTCAACTCGACCGAGCTGAAAGAGGGAATATCCGGAGTCAAAATCTCGCGAAGTTTCAGGTAATTTTCATTCAAGGCGGGCAAATCTTTCCAGGATTGATTGAGAATCTGCCCGCTTTCCAATCCGAGAATCCGTGTAATTCCCTCATTGCACAAAATCACCTTCTCTTCGTTGTTCAAGACAATCATTCCATCTTCGATCGACGATAAAACGGTTTCGAGCTGATTTCTTTGCATGACCAATTGTTTCAGGTTCAGTTTTTCGAGATCCGAAAGCTGTTCCCATAAAAGAGTCAACTCTTTGGCCAGAATTGAAAATTCCAGCGTATTCGGTTCGGGCAGTCTCAGTTTCTTTTTCAGATCCGGTTTGCTTCGAAGAATTTCGGCAATCTCTTTGATCGGTTTTGCGAGCCGATTCGAAAGATTATCGGCAAGCAGGATGGTCAGGAGAACAGTCACAAAGAAAAAGGCGAGAGAACAGAAAAAGATTCGCCGGCTCAATTGCCGGCTTTCTGAGGCGAGTGAAAACATCCCTTTTTCATTCACCAGAATCAGCTGATCGAGCAGTTTCAGCATTTGGGAAAAATCCTCTCTTTTGATTTCAGAAAGTCGATTTTGTGAATCGTTCCACAACTTTCTGATTTTCTCGACCGATTCTTTTTCCCCCGATTCGGTAATGTTTCCCTCCTCAAACAGGAGTGCGTTTTCAAACTGCTCTTTCCATTGGGAACCGTTTTTTTCAGGATAACTGTCGGGATCATGCAATGCCGTCCAGGATGAGCGCATTTCATCGGCCGCCGAGATGGAGTCGTAATTGACATGAATCAGTTTTGGGGTAAGTCCGCTCGCAAAAAAAACGGCAATCACCAGAAAAAATCCAAGCAATACATAACTGGCAATAATGACCAAAAAACTTTTTAATATTTTTTGCCTGAGAGGGGGAAAATAATTTTGGGAAAAATGGGCCATGATAATTTTCGCAAACCTTATCTCTATAGAGCCGTGCTGATCACATGAACATCGACTCCCACCGAATCATGCAAAAAATCGAGAAGCACCGATCCCCGAATCCTTTCCTGTAACGGAGAGAGTCTCGATTTCCCGAAAACGGCATGATAAACATGGTTTTCTTGTGCAAATTGAACCAGTGCCTGGGAAATATTGTTTGATTTTATCGTCACTACCTCGGCTCCCAGTGTATGGGCCAATTTCAAATTATCCTGGATTTTACGCTGAAGTTCCGAATCGATCGTCGTGGGGGCTTCTTTGCTGTTTTGCACATAAACAACATACAACTTCGAGGAAAGATGGGTGGCAATACGCGACGCTTTTCGAATCAGCTCTCCCGCATTGTTCGGATTGGAGCTTAGTGCCACCATCACCGCTTCCTGGGTCAGTGCGGCATCCCCCCCTTCAACCAGTTCTTCTTCGCGTATTTTTCTTACCTGATCCCCCGCGACTTCCCGAAGGGCAAATTCTCTCAAGACGGAAAGATTTCGATGCGTAAAAAAATTGAGCATCGCTTTTTCAGCCATCTCTTTTCCATAGATTTTTCCAAGCCGAAGCCTCTCTCTCAACCCTTCCGTCGTGACATCCACATTCACCACCTGATTTGCCTTCTGGAGGATTGAGTCTGGCAAACGCTCCCAAATCGGCGCTTTGGTGATTGTTTCAATTCTTTCAGCGACCGATTCCAGATGTTGGACATTCAGGGTGCTGATCACATCGATGTCGTGATTCAAAATCTCCAGAACATCTTCATAACGTTTCTCATTTTTTGAACCTGGAATATTGGTGTGAGCCAGCTCATCAATCAGGACAACCTGCGGTTTTCTTGCGAGAATCGCTTCGAGATTCATCTCCGGATAGGATCGATCGCCCATTTGCAAAGTTTTAGTCGGAATGATTTCGAGATCCTGTATCTGATCCAAAGTATCTTGTCTTGCATGAGGTTCCAGATATCCGATGACGATATCAATCCCCGCTTTTTTTAAATGCTGGGCTTCCAAAAGCATCGAATAGGTTTTGCCAACCCCGGCCGCATACCCAAGATAGACTTTCAAGTTTCCTCTCTGCTTTTTTCTGACAAACTCTTCGAATTTGCTCATCGGGAAAACCTTTCAAAATGTAGGCCCAAGATTACAAAAAGAAATGAATCTGAAAACTCGTATTCTCTCGCCAGTATACAAAAAAATATTTGTTTTCAGCAAGTTGGATCTGTTTAAGCCGTTTGGCATAAAGCATGCTTTATTCCTAAGCAAATGGAATGCCTATTATCCTCTCCCCTCTTGTCTGGGCAGCGGGAGATGAAAAATGAAGGGGTTCAAAATGGTCGATGATCTGATTCTGTTGATTTGGGCGGGTCTGTTTTTTTACTTGAGTTTTACACTTTTATTCCCGGAAAAATTCTAGCGGAGGATGTTTTTTATGTCATTGAGAGATTACATTCAGCTGTTTCTTTTTGTCGGTATTTTGATCCTGACAGCAAAACCTTTGGGAATCTATCTTGAAAAGGTTTTTACAGGAACCAGACATTTTCTCACTCCCCTTTTTTCAGGCGTAGAGCGATCGATTTATAGAATCGGAAAAATCGATCCCGAGGAAGATCAGAATTGGAAAACCTACGCTCTCCATTTGCTGGTTTTTAGCTTCACCACTTTTCTCCTGACTTTTTCAGTTTTATTTTTTCAGCACAAACTTCCGTTGAATCCGCAAAAAATGGGAGGCTTGAGCTGGCATCTGGCGTTGAATACCGCGACCAGTTTTGTCACCAACACCAACTGGCAATCGTATGCTGGGGAGAGCACGATGAGTTATCTCTCGCAGATGCTCGCGCTCACTTTCCAGAATTTTATCTCCGCGGCAGTCGGTATGGCAGTAGCGGTTGCGCTAATTCGTGGAATTGCGAAAAAACGGGGAAAAGGGATCGGGAATTTTTGGGCCGATCTTGTTCGAGGGAATTTGTATGTTTTGCTTCCGTTCAGTTTTCTCTTTGCCATTTTTCTTTTGTCCCAGGGAATCATCCAGAACTTTCACGCCTATACCGATGTGACAACCCTGGAAGGGGTAAGCCAGACGATTGCCCAAGGTCCTGTCGCTTCTCAGGTTGCCATCAAGATGCTTGGAACGAACGGAGGCGGTTTTTTCAACGCCAATGCAGCTCATCCTTTTGAAAATCCGACTCCTCTTTCCAATTTTGTCCAGATGCTCTCGATTTTTCTGATCCCGAGTGCCCTGGTTTATCTTTTGGGGAGGATGACCGAAAACAAAAAACATGCCTGGTCGGTTTGGTCGACGATGGCAATTCTTTTTATCGTCGGAGTCTTGATCTGCGCCAAAGCCGAGTATGCTGGAACTACCGCTTTGCATTCTGCCGGACTTTCCTCCGTTCACAATATGGAAGGGAAGGAGATCCGCTTCGGAGTTTTCAACTCTGCCCTCTTTGCAACGATTACAACCGACGCTTCTTGCGGAGCGGTCAATTCAATGCATGACAGCTTTACTCCCGTGGGCGGAATGATTCCGCTCATCAATATTTTATTGGGAGAAATCATTTTCGGTGGAGTGGGAGCCGGGCTTTACGGGATGATGCTGTTTATTATCCTCACTCTATTCATTGCGGGATTGATGGTTGGCAGAACTCCTGAATATCTCGGCAAAAAAATCGAGGGGCGGTAAATAAAATGGGTGATGATCGCCGTGATTCTGATGGCGTTCTCCATTCTCGGTTTTACCGCCTGGGGAGTCAGCAGCTCTGCCGGTCTTGCCGGATTGAATAATCAGGGTCCGCATGGATTGTCAGAAATTTTTTATGCCTTCAGCTCTGCGACCGGAAACAACGGAAGCGCCTTCGCCGGTCTTACCGCCAACACCCCTTTTTATAATGTCACTTTGGCGATCGCGATGTTTATCGGCCGATTCGGAATGATGATTCCTGTGCTCGCTTTGGCAGGTTCTTTGGCTGGAAAGAAGATTCATCCAGCGGGAGATGCTTCATTTCCGGTTCATGGATGGCTATTCGTTTCGATTTTGATCGGAATCATTGTTTTGGTGGGAGCTTTGACTTTCTTTCCAGCTCTCACTCTAAGCCCGGTTGTGGAACATTTG